>WGBJ01000415.1 GCA_015494385.1 Marinosulfonomonas sp. | reverse complement strand
CCACAAAACGGGGTTTTGCAAGGACAATCCGGTTGTGATTCCGCTGTTGCGCTTTGGGCGGTGTTGTCCTTGCCGGCATTGTCAAAAGGGGCAGAGATAAACCGACCCATGGTTATCTCGGGGTTTTCGGCTTTGCCGTTGCATTTGCGACGGCACTTGGGGCCACAATTGGCCGGAAAGTTTCTGGCAATTGGGGATATGGAAACAGCAAGCGCAATACGAAATGCCATTGCACGCGCACCCGGGGATGCAGGTGCCGAATTCCGTTTGATGGAAGCGCGGTTTGAGCAAGAACGGGGCCACCACGATGCCGCGGAACAGACATTGGCGGATATTGCGAAAGATAACAGTGCTGTTGCGCTTGAGGCTTTGATCGGGCTGTTGGAGACAAAAGCGGAGCGCAAATCGGACGTATCGGAAGAAATGCTGGTTACGGCCGAATCCTTTCTATTCGAACAAAAGACAAACGAGAATGGCGCCAGGTTGCTAAGGGCCATTGCATTGATCCGCGCGCAATCCGGTGACCTGTCGGCTGCATTGCAAAAACTGCGTGCAATCAAGGTAAACAGTTTCTTTGACGACCAAGCAGAAACGCAGATCTGGGAGGGTGTTCTGGCAGTAGCAGGGGGTGCGACAGACGAAGCGTTTCTCAAATTTATCTTTGCGGCCCGCAAGGATATTTCCGAACGGGGTATTTCCCGATCTGCCCACCAGACTATTGCATTGAGGCTGATTGAACTGGGGTTTTCTGAAATGGCGATGGATATGTTGGCCCCGCCGAGCCCCCCGACCAATGTTGACAGGTTGATTATGGCAAAAGCCGCCCTTCTGGATGGAAAAGGGGATCGGGTTATTACACTGCTTGAGCATGCCTCGGGGGAAGAGGTGGCCGGACTGCGGGCGCAGGCATTCGAGATGTTAGGGGCTTATGAAAAAGCTGCCGAGGAATATGCGGCATTACAGGATCAGGATGGCCGAAAAGCGGCTCTATGGCAGGCGGAAAATTGGTCCCGTTTGCAGGAAATAGGGTCGGATCCGGAAAAAATGCTCGCCAGATCAATGATAACCGATCCGCAGGCGCCAAATCAGCCGTTGGCCGAAGAAATTCTGGCAACAGATGCATTGTTGATTGAGGAGAGCGGGCGGTTTCGTCGATCAGTCGAGGAGTTGATAAACGGGTTTCCAGCGCCTTCTGATGGCTAACCCGGTTTTGCTTACCTTTTCTAAAGGCTTGGTGCGTAGCCTGTTGTTGAAAAGAACAACAAGAATTGTGAAAATGGCTAGAATTGCCTTCTGTAGAAAAGCCGGAATAACGGCGACTGTGTCTTTGATCGTCCGCTGTGCCGTTGTGGGGTTGGTCGTGCTGGGTGCAGCAGCCTATCCGCTACGTGCCGCACAGGATTTGTCGCAAATATGTGATCAAGCCGCTGCCTATGCATCAAGGGAAACGGGTGTTCCACTGTCTGTGTTACAGGCGATTTCCCTGAATGAAACCGGTCGAAAACGTGGGGGCGCAATGCGGCCCTGGCCCTGGACGGTAAATATGGAGGGGAAAGGCGTCTGGTTCGATACCGAAGACGAGGCGCGGGCATTTGTTTACCGGAACTACAAACGCGGTGCGCGTAGTTTCGATGTTGGCTGTTTCCAGATAAATTATAAGTGGCACGGGCAGGCTTTTGCCTCGATCGAAGAGATGTTTCAGCCGCAGCCCAACGCCCTTTACGCCGCAAAATTCCTGCTGAAATTGTATAATGAAAAGGGGGATTGGGGCAGTGCAGCCGGCGCCTATCATTCCCGAACGCCGAAATACGCCGAAAAATACGAGGCGCGCTTTAACCGGTTCCGTAGCGGGCTGATGGGAAATGATGCACCACAAGCGCAAGTGCAATTGGTCTATGCCGAATCACAGCAACCTGTGCCATCCGTTGCCCGAATAAATAACTATCCACTGTTACAGGGGGGTGGCACTGTGCCCACCCTTGGTTCGCTTGTTCCGTTGGGCAACGCGCAACCGGGCACGCGATTGATAAGCGTGGCAAACTCTGATGGGTAGTTCGCAGCAGTTGATCTTGAAGATATTCCAGCCAACAATTTTGTTGGCGTTGATCCTGATGGCGATCATCGTAATGATGATTTTGCCAATGCCATCCTGGGTGCTGGATGTGGGATTGGCAGCATCCTTTGCGCTGGCAATCCTGATGTTTACCATAACGCTGTTCATCGACAGGCCACTGGAATTCTCGGCCTTTCCAACGGTGCTTCTGGCCTCATTAATGCTGCGCCTTTCACTGAATGTATCTTCGACAAAACTGATTATCGGGCAGGGGCACACCGGTACCGGTGCCGCTGGAAATGTTATCGAAGGATTTGCCAATTTTGTAATGGGCGGCAGCGTTTTCATGGGGCTTGTCGTGTTCGGTGTGCTGATCATCGTGAATTTTATTGTCATTACCAAGGGTGCTGCGCGTATGGCCGAAGTCGGCGCACGATTTGCGTTAGACGGGATGCCTGGCAAACAGTTGGCGATTGACAGCGACATGTCGGCTGGCGCGATTGATCACGCCGAAGCCAAGGCGCGGCGGGAAAAAGAGCAGGCCGAAACCACATTTTTCGGCTCGCTTGATGGGGCTTCAAAATTTGTCAAAGGCGATGCGGTAGCGGGCCTGTTGATCACACTTTTGAACCT
The DNA here is from genome assembly GCA_015494385.1 of Marinosulfonomonas sp. Lineage (GTDB taxonomy): Bacteria > Pseudomonadota > Alphaproteobacteria > Rhodobacterales > Rhodobacteraceae > Profundibacter. The sequence continues at coordinate 4,965 of WGBJ01000415.1, read as the reverse complement.
TGTGATGGGGTTGATCATGGGTATCGCGATTCACGGGATGCCCTTGGCCGAAGCGTTTAAAACCTATTCCATCCTGACAGTGGGCGACGGACTTGTGTCGCAAATCCCAGCCGTGATTATATCTATCGCTTCGGCTTTGTTGCTGTCACGCGGTGGCACAAAAGGATCCGTTGATCTGGAGCTTGTAGCACAACTGGGCCGCTACCCGCCCGCCCTTGCGACAGTGGCGGTATTGATGGCGTTGTTTGCGCTGGTACCGGGCCTGCCGTTTTTGCCGTTCATTATCGGTGCAATGGTTTTGGGCGGGGCGGCGTGGTCGGTTCACCGCACAGCCAAACGCAAGGCCCTGTTGGCGCAAAAGCTACCCGCCACCGAAGAATTGCAACCCAGCCAGACACCCATTGGCGACCTTCTGGATCTGGATGATATCCATGTCGAATTTGCCCCCGATCTGGTCAGCATGGTGCTTGATCCGGCCACAGGTCTGGATGCGCGGATTGCCAATATGCGCACCCATGTGGCCACGGCATTTGGGCTAATCCTACCGGAAATCCGCTTGACCGATGATGCGTCCTTGCCCGCTGGAACCTATGTCATCAAGGTTCAGGGGGTTGAGCAGGTGCGTGATCGCCTGTTCCCCGAACGTGCCTTGGCATTGTTGCCCGAAGGACCGGATATTCTGCCAGCAGGGGAAGACGTAAGCGAGCCTGTTTACGGCGCGCCCGCCCGCTGGATCACCAATGACGCACAGGAAGAGGCTGCGCTGTCCGGCGTCACCATCGTTTCTGCAACAGAGGTGCTGGCAACGCATCTGCTGGAGGTGATCAAACAGAACTTCCCGCGCCTGTTAACGTTAAAGGCCCTGCGCCGGTTGCTGGATGAATTTGTTAACCTGTCCGATGACGAACGGGCGCAGGCAAACCGCCGGATGCTGGACGAATTGGTGCCGGACAAGGTGCCGGTGGACCTGTTGTTAACCATCATGCGGATGTTGCTGGAGGAACGGGTTTCGATCCGTAACCTGCCGCTGATTCTGGAAGCAACCGCCGAGGCCCGCCAGATGTATCAGCAAGCCGAGGCCATGTGCGAACACGTTAGGCAACGGTTGGGGTTTCAATTGGTGGCAGAACTGAAACGCGATAACGGTACGATCCCCCTGATCCAGTTGGCACCGGAATGGGAACAGGCCTTTAACACATACCAAATCGAAGGCGAACGCGGGCAAGGGGATGTGGCCCTTCCACCCGAGGAATTTAACCGGTTGGCAAATGGTGTGGCTGAAAAACTGGCCAAAGCTTCGGAAACCGGTATCTACCCGGCTATTGCGGCCCCTCGTCACCGGCGCCGGTTTTTACGCACGGTTCTTTCAGCCAAGGGCATCACAAACCCTGTTTTGTCATTCGAGGAAATCGGGACCGAAGCACGGCCATCACTCGTTGGGTTGGTACCCGCATGAACACGGCGCTGACGGAACTGATGGCCTATGCGCAGGACAGTCTGTTAACGGGTTTCATCGTTTTTTTACGGGTCGGGGCGGCAATGGCGCTACTGCCTGCCTTTGGCGACAGCTCGGTTCCACAGCGTGTTCGGCTTGGGTTGGCGTTGGGGTTCACCGCTATCGTAACGCCAGCGGTTGCTGCGCAGATAGATCCGTTAACCGAACGCCAAGACGGCATCGGAATATTATTGGCGACCGAAACGTTAGCGGGACTGGCGCTTGGCATTGCGTTGCGCCTGTTTGTTCTGGCCTTGCAAATGGCTGGCTCGATCGCGGCGCAGGCCACGTCCTTGTCACAGGTTTTTGGTGGCGGTGGAATTGAACCGCAGCCGGCCATTGGTCACTTGCTGGTTTTTGGTGGCTTGGCGCTCGCAGTAATGGCAGGTTTGCATATCCGTATCGCCGAGGTTCTGATCCTGTCCTATAATGTTCTTACGCCGGGCCAGTTTCCGGATGCGTCAATGCTGGGCGATTGGGGGGTGGGACAAATTGCACAGGCCTTTTCGCTGGCCTTCACTTTGGCTGCCCCGTTCATCATTGCATCACTAATCTACAATGTTGCGCTGGGCGTGATTAACCGCGCGATGCCACAGTTGATGGTGGCCTTCGTCGGTGCGCCGGCCATTACCGCAGGGGCGTTGATTTTGATGTTTCTGGTCATGCCACTGATGTTGTCGGTTTGGTCTGATGCCTTACTACATTTCCTGCAAGATCCTTTCGGAGAGCCAAGATGAGTGAGGACTCCCAAGACGACGACAAACAATTTGACCCAACCCAGAAAAAACTGGATGACGCCCGAAAGCGGGGCGAGTTCGCAAAGTCGGCGGACCTGAACACAGCGGCCTCTTATGGAGGGATACTGCTTGTCGCTATGGCGATGGGGGCGGCAACATTGCCGGATTTCGCCCAGATTATGGCCAATATGCTTGGAAATGCAGACCGGATTTCGACCGTTTTTTTCAGTGATAGCGCACGCCCGGTTTCGGGCGGCATTTTCAAAGGGCTGATGCTGTCCATCGGCCCGTGGTTCCTGTTTCCGGCATTGCTTGTGATTCTGTCCATCCTTGTGCAGCGCAGTTTTGTTGTGGCACCTGATAAACTGATCCCGAAGCTATCGCGCATTTCGATCCTTTCGAACGCGAAAAACAAGTTTGGGCGCAGCGGGTTGTTTGAGTTTGGTAAAAGCTTTTTCAAACTGATGATCTATTCACTGGTTCTGGCGTTTTTTTTGAAAGGAAAGATGCAGGAAATCACGGGAACGGTGCATTTGCCGCCTGCCATGATAACCACCGTGCTGTCACGCTTGCTGGTGGAATTCCTGTTGGTGGTGTTGGTGATTGCACTGGGCATCGGCGCGGTGGATTTCATGTGGCAAAAGGCCGAACACACCCGCCGCAATATGATGTCGCGCAAGGAAATGACGGATGAAGCCAAACAAAGCGAGGGTGATCCGCATGTCAAACAGCAACGTCGCCAAAAGGGCTATGAAATTGCGATGAACCAGATGCTGGCCGATGTTCCCGAGGCCAGCGTGGTGGTTGTGAACCCGACCCATTACGCGGTTGCCTTGAAATGGGACCGCTCGGCGGGGATGGCACCGGTTTGCGTGGCCAAAGGTGTGGATGAAATTGCCGCCCGGATTCGCGAAGCCGCGAATGAGGCCGGTGTGCCGATCCATCGTGATCCGCCTACAGCCCGCGCGTTGTTTGCGACGGTTGAAATCGGTCAGGAAATTCCGCCGGACCATTATCAGGCCGTTGCTGCTGCTATCCGGTTTGCCGAAGAATTGCGTAAAAAGGTTTCGGGAAAAGGCGGGCGATAAATGGATAAACAGTTGCTTGCCTTGCAAAACCTGACCGGCATGGTTCTGGATGTCGAACGGATGAAACTGCAACAGATTGCACTGGCAGAACGAAAGCTCAAAGAGCAGATCATGGAACTGGATAAAGAAAGCAAGAAGCGGTCCGGGCAGCTGTTGGCCAAGGGCGGGACGGATCAGGCCCTTTTGGCAGGCGCGGATATGCGTTGGCAAAGCTGGCTACAACAACAAAAACGCAAGCTGAATACCCGCCGCGCCGCGCTGTTGGCCAAGTATGAAGAACAACGCCAGAAGGCGCAAAAAGCATTTGGCAAGGACGAAGCTGTACGCAAATTGCTGGAGCAATCCAATGAAGAGGCGCGGGTGAAATCCGGACGGGCTTAGCCTTGAATATCCTGACGAACGATATTGTTGATCAGGATGTCCTGAACCACAGGGCCAGCCACCTTTTGTGCAACCTCATAAAGGGAATCCCGCAACACCACCATTTTATTGCTGTTGGTAAACACCCCGTCAAACCCGCCGGAATTGGCATGGTCGAACAACACCTGATTAAAGGCATCGCGCAATTTTGGTTCGCGCTGGAACGTGGCCTCTTTGCCGCCGGGCGTTACCTCCAGACTGATAGATAGAACCACCAGCGCCGCCATATTCCCGTCTTTCAAGACGGGAATAACGAACTGGTTGTTCATTTTCACATACTCCGGCGTCAATTCCTGCCCTTGTTCATCGACAACGGGCTGTGGTGTAGCATGCCCCCCTTCGGTTTGCGGCGGGGCACAATCGGCAACATCGCCGTGTTCGGCAGGGTCCGGTTTTAGCATCACGCCAGCGCCCACTCCGGCTCCGACACCGATTAGCGCCAGAAGAATTGGAAGGATTTTACCCATTGCGGACTCCTAAAATGGCAAAATAATATCGACGGCCTGCTGCCCGTAACGGGGCTGCTGCACATCGGAAATCTGACCGCGTCCGCCATATGAAATTCGCGCCGAGGCAATTTTGTCATAGGTGATCTGGTTTTGTCGCGAAATGTCTTCGGGCCGGACGTAACCGGTCACCAGCAATTCGCGGATTTCGAAATTAACCCGAACCTCTTGCGACCCCTGAATGGCCAGAACACCATTCGGCAGAACACCGGTAACCGTGGCCGCCACGCGCAGGGTCAGCTTTTCCTTTCGACGGACGGAACCGTCACCGGAAAAGGTGCTGGCAGAATGGCTTTCAAAGGCATTGTCCATTGTCGCGCCCGCCGGCAGATTTTCGTTAATGCGTTGCGGGATGCCCAGCATATTGGGCAAGCCGGCTTTTTCTGATCCATTGCGGGTTCTGGCGGTCGAGTTTGAAATTTCCGCCTTGTCGTCGATTTCGATCACAACCGTCAGAATATCCCCCCGCTGAACCGCACGCCGATCCCCCAGCAAGGAGCGGCGCCCCGCACTCCAGAGAGAGGCGGTATCGGTGCTGCGCATATGTTCAACCTGTTGCGGCAGGCCCGGCGAGGCCATCGCGTTATATTCATCGCCGCCCTGTGTCAGGGATAATGGAGGAACTTTGCCTACATTTTCCAGCTTGGCGCATCCGGCCCCCAGCAATAGCAGTGCGATCAGGGGCAATGGGTGTTTCAGGGACATTCGGTATTCCTTTG
>WGBJ01000414.1 GCA_015494385.1 Marinosulfonomonas sp. | reverse complement strand
GCCAACCCGTGACCATAGGCGTCATCATCGGCACACAGCACCTTGGACACGCCATCCAGTTTCGCAGCCGCTTCGGCCGCGCCAGAACAACCGGCACTGGCGCACAGGATGGTCACATCGCCCAGCATTTTCGCGGCGGTCAGGGTTTTCGCAGTTGCATCAACAGCCAATTCGCCGCCGTTCACTTCTGCCAACAAAAGTACAGCCATCAGACAACCCCCGCTTCTTTGAGTTTCGCAACAAGTTCGGCCACATCCGCCACCTTGACACCCGCAGCGCGGGCTTCGGGTTCGCCGGTTTTCACAACGGTCAGACGCGGGGTGACATCGACGCCGTAATCGGCGGCGGTTTTTTCATCCAGCGGCTTTTTCTTGGCCTTCATGATGTTGGGCAAGCTGGCGTAGCGTGGTTCGTTCAGACGCAGGTCAACGGTGATGATGGTTGGCATCTTGACCTTGATCGTCTGCAACCCGCCGTCTACCTCGCGGGTGACGGTGGCATGATCGCCATCAATACCCACTTCGGATGCAAAGGTGGCCTGCGACCAGCCAAGCAATGCCGACAGCATCTGGCCGGTGGCGTTCATATCGTTGTCGATCGCCTGTTTGCCTGCCAGAACCAGATCGGGTTTTTCCTCGTCCACGATGGCTTTCAGGATTTTGGCAACGGCCAGCGGCTCGATATCCTGATGCACATCATCGGCGGCAACCACCAGAATGGCGCGGTCAGCCCCCATCGCCAAAGCGGTGCGCAGGGTTTCCTGCGCCTGTTTGACACCAATGGAAACGGCCACCACTTCTTCGACCTTGCCCGCTTCGCGCAGGCGGATCGCTTCTTCTACCGCGATTTCGTCAAAAGGGTTCATCGACATTTTGACATTGGCGAGATCAACACCCGATCCGTCCGCTTTGACGCGAACCTTCACGTTGTAGTCGATCACGCGCTTGACTGGCACTAGCACCTTCATCAGCGTATCTCTCCTATTAATTCCCCCACAAAGGGCGGAGTTGTCCAAGCTCTCGCAGGTTTGTTAGCCCAGTGTCGCGGCGAAAAACAGAGCAAAATCGACATGAACGGTCATGGCGACGCCGCGTTTTGTGTTTTTCAGGGTGTTATAGCGTGTCACACCTGTTCGATTCGAGCATTTGCCGACCGACCGAAGCAGCGTTCGCATAAGCGAATGCGTTCGGTCGGTCGGCGAATTCGATTTGGTGCGACATGCTCTAACGGTTGGCGCCGGGCACCCAAAGCACATCTTTGGCACCATTTTCATTGGCAACACGGCTGGCCACAAAGAACCAGTCGGACAAGCGGTTCAGGTATTTCACTGCTGCCGGATTGACAGATTCGCTGGCCGCCAGTTCCACCGCCATCCGTTCGGCACGGCGCGAAACGGTGCGGCACAGATGCAAATGCGCGGCCAGCGGGCTGCCGCCGGGCAGGATGAAAGAGCGCAGCGTGGCAAGGCCCGTGTTCATCGCGTCGATTTCGCCCTCCAGTCGTTCGACCTGAGACGCGGCCAGCCGCAGGGGCGGGTATTCGGCATCCGCGTCCTTGTCCATTTCAGGGCGGCACAGGTCGGCCCCCAGATCGAACAGATCATTCTGGATCAGCGCCAGCATATCGTCCATGTCGTCATTGGCGTGCAGGCGGGCAAGGCCGACGGAGGCGTTTACCTCGTCCACGGTGCCATAGGCTGCCACCCGTGGCGAGGTTTTGGGAACACGGGTACCATCCCCCAGCGCGGTTTCGCCAGCGTCGCCGGTTTTGGTGTAAATTTTGTTCAGAACGACCATGATCTAGCCTTTGCTACGGATATAGAGAAACAGCAACAGCAGCACCACGGCAACAGCCTGCGCATAGATGCGGAACCGCATCAGCCGGTTGGCGTGTTTGCGGTTGAATTCACCGCCCTTGGCAAAGCCGCCGATGCCCAGCATCAGGATAACCACCACCACCAGACAGGCCGCGGCAAGGGTCAGAAATAGGGGATCTTGAAGCATGTCGCGTTTCCTTATGCTACCGGTTTAGCCCTTTAGCAGGATCCAGTCAAAGGCGCGGGTTGACAGGATGCGGCGAAAGAAACCCGATAGATAGGTGGGCACAGTGACGTAATAACGCGGCTTGGGGCGTCTGGATTCCAGCGCGTGGATCAGCTTTTTCGTTACCGCCGATGCGGGCAGTTCAAATTTGTCAGGTTTGCCGCTGGTGTCATACAGGCGTGGGCGCAGGCCGAATTCGTACAGTTTGCGCAGGGCAGAATTTTCCCAGTCGATCCATTTTTCAAAATGCGGCTGGGCGTTGACGCGGATTTTGCTGGTGATCGGGCCGGGTTCGATCAGGATCACGTCGATCGGCTGGTTGTGCATCTCAAGGCGCAGCACATCGGTCAGCCCCTCCAGCGCGAATTTGGTCGAGACATAAGCCCCGCGAAACCGCAAACCGGCCAGCCCCAGAACCGAGGAACAATTGATAATCCGCCCGTGCCCCTGTTTGCGCATCACCGGAATCACATGACGGGTCAGGTCGTGATAGCCGAACAAATTAACCTCGTAGATTGCGCGTAGGGCGTCGCGGGGCAAATCCTCGACCGCGCCAGGAATGGCGTAGGCACCGTTATTATACAGCGCATCCAAGGTGCCGCCGGTGCGCAACAGGATTTCGGTGACGGCGTCTTTGATCGACGCCTCGTCGGCATAATCCAGAACAAAGCTTTCCAGCCCTTCACCGCGCAGGCGTTCGCAATCGGATTCCTGACGGCAGGTCGCAAACACCCGCCAGCCGCGTTTGTGCAACGTATGCGCCGCATCATAACCGATGCCCGAAGAACAACCGGTGATCAGAATGGATTTTTTGCTCATTTCCCTGCCTTGTTTTTGTTTTTACGGGTTGGTTCCGGTTCTAGAAGTTCACCGAAACCCCGGGCAAATTCAGTGCCTTCATCAACTCGCGCAGCTCCTGACGGGCGGCGACATTGGAAATATTCATCTGCCCTTTGACGCCGACATCGCGCAAATCCAGCAGGGTCAGGCCGCGCGGGAAAAGTTCACGGAAAATGACCCGCTCGCCAAACCCAGGTGCGATGCGGAATCCAATACGTTTTGACAGGGCATTCAGGGCCTGCTCCATCTTTTCCTTGTTGTGCATCCGCTGTGCGGCCAGCCGGTTGCGCACCACCACCCAGTCAATAGATGGCAATCCCGCCTGCGCCCGCAACTGCCGCGCGTTCCAGACCATTTCGGAATAGACCGAGGGGCTGAGGATTTTACCGCTGTCCGGGTCCATATGTGCCAGCAGGTCGAAATCGACAAAGCTGTCATTCAGCGGGGTGATCAATGTATCGGCCAGTGAATGGGCCACTTGCGACAGTCGGGTGTGCGACCCGGGACAGTCGATCAGGATGAAATCATTATCCGGCTCTAATGCGGCGACGGCGGCGGACAGGCGATGGTCATAAACATTTTCGCCCGGTTTCAGTTTGGCACGGTCCACATCCGGCAGATCGTGGTAATCGGGCATTGGCAGTTTGACATCATGGGTTTCGCAATAGGTGCGGCGGTTTTCAACGTAACGGCCAAAGGTGCGTTGCCGCAAATCCAGATCCAGCGCGCCAACACTATGACCCATCCGGACCAGCGCCGTTGCTACATGCATCGAGGTGGTCGATTTACCCGACCCACCCTTTTCGTTCCCCACAACAATAATATGCGCCAAAACAATACACCCCGTTCATTCGCTAATACTGCGCCCCAGTGCGCTGCGGGCACTATATGCAGTGGCATGGCTTATGGGAAGCCGTGAAAGGCACCCAATCAGGCTCTATTGCGGCGAAATAGGCGGGTCAGGAATATTGTGCTATAGAGACGGAATTGTCAGCAGTGTTTATTTCAGGAGGTAATCCATGAGATTTCTTTGTTTGTTTTCCGTCGCGTTTGTGCTTGCCGGATGCGCACAGGAACCACCGGTAGAGCCAACGGATGGCCCCTGCGGCCCGGGGGCGTGGACAGTGACCCAAGGCCCGAACGGGGTGATCTGCGAACCGGGCACGTCATAAGATAGCGCAGGGAAAACGAAAAACGCCGCCCTGTTTTCCAGTGCGGCGTTTTCAAATCCGAAAGGGGGAAATGGCCTAGAAGCCAAGCCCTTCGTATTTCTTTTTGAACTTGGACACACGGCCACCGGCATCCATCAAGCGGGTGCCGCCACCGGTCCAGGCGGGGTGAACCGACGGGTCGATTTCCAGCGACAGTGTTTCGCCTTCGGCACCGTAGGTCGATTTCATTTCTACAACCGTGCCGTCTGTCATTTTGACGTTGATTGTGTGGTAGTCGGGGTGAATGTCTTTTTTCATCTCCGCACTCCTTAAGATTTTTTGGGCTTGTAGTTGGTGTCTTCGGCGATACGCGCCGATTTACCGCGACGGCTGCGCAGATAGTACAGTTTGGCGCGGCGCACACGGCCACGACGCACAACTGTGATGCTGTCGATGTTTGTCGAATGCAGCGGGAACACACGTTCTACGCCTTCGCCAAACGAAATCTTGCGCACGGTGAATGATCCGGCAATGCCCGAACCGTTCTTGCGGCTGATGCAGACGCCTTCGTAGTTCTGCACACGGGTGCGGCTGCCCTCGGTTACTTTGTAACCAACGCGGATGGTGTCACCCGCCTTGAAATCGGGAATGTCTTTGCCAAGCGCAGCGATTTGCTCGGCTTCCAGTTCTGCGATCAGGTTCATCTGAAACGCTCCTTCATAAATGCTCACGGTTTGCCCGCGAAGTGTTGGCGCGTCCTCAGAGCTCTTGGTCTTCTTCCGGGTCCCTATCGTGTTTCTCACAATAAGCCCGCCAGAGATCAGGTCGACGTTTCTTTGTCAGCCTTTCGGCCATCTCCTGTCGCCAGTCGGATATTTTCGCGTGGTGCCCGGACAGAAGAATTTCCGGTATCTCGCGACCCTTCCAGACGGCAGGCCTTGTATACTGTGGGTGTTCCAGCAACCCGTCCGAGAATGATTCCTCTTCGGTGGATGCCTGGTTCCCCAAGACGCGCGGTATAAGACGGACTGTGGCATCAATCAAGGCCTGTGCAGCAATCTCGCCGCCTGTCAGGACAAAATCGCCCAAAGAAACCTCTTCTATCGCGAATTCTTCGATCACGCGCTCGTCTACGCCTTCAAATCGGCCACAAAGCAGGGTCATTCCGTCGGCTTGCGCGAATCGCTGTGCCATCGCCTGTGTCAGGGGTTTGCCCCGTGGCGACAGGTAAATAACCGGCCATTTGGCGCGATCGGTCGGGGTGCCCTGCTGTGCCTTTTCCAACGCCTTGCCCACCACATCGGCCCGCAGCACCATGCCGGCACCACCACCGGACGGGGTGTCATCGACGTTCTTGTGCTTGCCCTCGCCAAAGGGGCGCAGGTCAATGGTTTCCAACTGCCACAGCCCTTCTTGCAGGGCCTTACCGGTCAGGGACGCGCCCAGCACACCGGGGAATGCCTCGGGGAACAGGGTGACCACCTTGACCCGCCAGGCGTTGGCCAGTTGCGGGGCCTCGCCCATCAGGTCACGCGGTTGCAGCGTGGCGGTGATGGTCTTGCGACCATGCGATTTGGTCAGCGGGGATTTGGGTGCTTTCGACATATGCCGTGCCTAATCCAATTTCGCGGCTTGTTCCAGCAGCTCTTGTTTGCGGGCGGCAAGCGCGGTGTTGGTCATGTCGGATCGGTTCAGGGCCAGAAATTCATTCGCCAGATCAAGCGAGGGCATCACGTTTTCCGGCGGGATGTTTTGCAGGGCTGCGCGCCGGTGGTCGGGCAGATGCAGCAGATCAATCAGCGGGGTGGCGGGGCCGAACTGCTGTGTTGTGGTTTGTTCCAACG
>WGBJ01000413.1 GCA_015494385.1 Marinosulfonomonas sp. | reverse complement strand
GGTTTGTTCAGCGCTTTGCCGTCCGGCGTGGTCAGGCTGACGTTGATTTTGTGGGTGCCAATATCGGTGGCCGTGATCGGCACCGAGAAGCTGGTTTTCTGCAAATCACCAAGGGTGAATTCAGAAGGCACATTGCTGGTGCTGACCGCAACACCCTGCCCCCAGATTTCCAGCCCCATTTTACCCGAAGGCCCTGTGGCATGGGTAATCTCAAGCAACATGCGGGATGTATCCCCGGGCGCAAGGAAACGCGGCAGGCTGGCGGTAAGGACCACAGGGTCGCGCACCAGAACATCCTTTTCCGCCTTGCCGACACCGGATGCAGTCCAGACCACAGCCATCAGGCGCACGGTGCCGTTGAATTCGGGCATGTCGAATGTGGCGTGGGCAATCCCGTTTTCGTCCACCTGGACGAGGCCGCTGAAATAGGCGACCAGTTCTTCGGTGGGTGGCGGCGATTGCGTGCCGGTTTCAGTGCCCGCGTCCCCGCCGGAACGGATCGTCCCCATCGCACCATTCATACCGTCAATCAGACGGCCATAAACATCGCGCATACCCATGCCCAGTTTACGCTGGCCGAAATAGTGTTCGGGGGCATCGGGGCTTTGGAAACCCGTCAGGTTCAGGATGCCGACATCAACGGCAGCGATGGTGGCATAGGCGGTTTCGCCCGCCTTTACCCCGTCCACCTTCAGCGTCACCTGCATCGGCGCACGCGGGGCGGATTCATCGGCCATGTCAAAAACGGCGGTCAGTTTGCGTTCACCCGGATCGACCGGCGCATAGGACAGGCCCAGTGCGCGGGCGGGGTTGTGACCGGCGGCCACATCCATCGGGCGGATCACGGTGGCGGTAACGTAAGCACCAGCGCCCCATTTGTCGGTTACCGACAGCGGGATCAGGTTTTCGCCCTGCACCACGTCCACCACTTTCATATCAATCAGGTGGTTCGACATCACCGTCACCAGCGCCTTGCCCGCATAACGGGGCACAACGCGCAGTGTGGCGGTTTCGCCGGATTTATAGGCGGGTTTGTCCAGCGACACTTCCAAAGTGTCAGGGGTCGAGGCCGCATCGGCCGAGGCATACCAACCGGCATAAAAATCGGTCGAGGACGCCAGATAGGTCCCGTCACTGCGCTGCACCACCAGTTCGTATTCGCCCCAGTCAACCGGCGCTTCGATGGTAACGGGTTCTCCGTTCAGGTCAGCGGTGCCACCGGCCACGCGCTTGCGGGTCTGGATTTCTTCCCAGTTCCAGTTGCCGTATTGCTGATACCACTGATAACGGGTGTGAATCCGGTTCAAGGTCCACTTCACCTGCATCGGGGTTTGGGCTTCGTCCTGATCAATCGCGATGATCTGGAAGGTAGCGGCAGACCCTTCGGCCACCACGTCGTCAAACATCGGTTTGATACCGATCATCGGGCCATCGGGGGCAAGGCGCCGGGTAATGCGGCGTTCAACCGGACGGCCCGAACCTTCGGCAATGCGCACGGTAAAGCGGGCCTCGAGCGGCTGGCCTGTTGCTTCGACATCGGGGAAGGTTACAGGGATACGAACAATGCCCGCATTATCGGTGCGCAGGTTGTAAGGTATGGTTTTTACCGCCGGATTTAGCCGCTCGTTATAACGGCCAAAGCTGTAGCCGGGGTAGGATTTCAAACCATCACTGGCCCGCACCATGATCTCGCCTTCAATCGGCAGATCGGCACCGGGGGCACCGAACAGGTAACGCACCTCGGCCGTCAGCATGGTGCCTTCGGACAGGCGCAGTGGCGTGTCGGGCAAGGTCAGGTCGAAATCAATGCGTTCGGGCAGGAAATCCTCGACCAGCACGGTGGTGCTGGCCAGCGCGGGGGCATCCACATCGGTGAACAGCTCCAGCCGCCATGTGCCACGCGGCACGCGGGGGCCGGTGGGCAGGTTGAAGATGTGGCCACCGGCGCGCTCGTCCGTGGCGGTCGAAACCTGACGGCTGTATTCCACCCCGTCGGGGCGGGTCAGGATCGCGGTCAGCGGCAGGCCGATGATGGCATCAGCGGTGGCGTCGCGGGTCAGGGCGGTGACATTAATCACCTCGCCGGCGTGATAGGCCCCGCGATCGGTGGTCATGAACACGTCGATATGTTTGGCCGGCTCGCGCCCTTCGACCCCGCGGTCGGACAGGTCGAATTCGGGATCACTTAGCGACAGGAAGGCGATATCCTTGTCCCCGTCCTTGGCAATAATCAGCGCCGGTTTCGAGCCACCGGTGCCGCGTGCCAAGGCATCGGGGAAACGAACGTAGCCGCGTGAATCCGTCTCTAATTCAGCCAAAACAGCGTTGGCGCGGGACAGCAGGGTGACTGTGATCCCTTCGCGTGGCTCGGCATCGCCCAGACCACGGACAAAGACGTGAACACCATCAGCCCCGCTCATGGTGGCCAGCCCCAGATCGGACAGCACAAACCACTGGGTCGCGGGCGGATTATCGTAGGGATCGGCCCCCGGAACACCGGCTTGCAACGCATAGATACCCGGCGGCAGATCGTTGATCACCTCGCCCATCGGCAGGCGGGTGGTCATGTCCTGATTAAGCGACATTTTCACTTCGCCAGTGCCACGCCAGATTTCCTCGGCCACTTGACCTGCAAAAGTATCCATTTGCCATTGTGACAGGGGACGCCCGAAATAATCATCCTGCATCGCGCGCAGCAGATTGCGGTCGCTGACGCGGCGCAAGACCAGTTCCAGTTCGGTCACATTGACCGTCTGAACCGGAATACCTGCATCGGCAGATTTGGGCAGCACATAGGCACGGCCCGGAAAGGTCACGGCCGGATTGCGGTCATTGACGTAAAGCGACAGTTTAACCGGCTCTAGCAAGGTTTCACCGGAGGCCGCAGGCAATCCGGCCCGCAACACCAGATCATAGCGTTTGCCATGCTCCACACCGGACACACACAGACGGTTGTCGCTGGATTCAACCGATAGGCTGCTTGAGGACAGACGAACGTAAGGCGTGTAATCGACAGCTTTGTCCAGAGGCTCGGAAAACTGTGCACAAATGCGCGGCTCGGGCAGATCGCTTTCGATGTCGTGCTCTGTCACCTTCAGGCCGTATTTGTCGATGGCATATTGCAGCTTCTCCATCACCTTCTGGGTCGGGGAAATGCTTTCGGCCAATCGCAGCGCCTTTAGCATATCACGATTGCGTCCGTTCAGTTCCAGCGCGTCGGCCAGTGCTAGCAGGGATGATACCTTGTCCCCGTCAGATGCGCTGCGCAAATAGGCATTAACCGCCGCCGACAACGCGCGTGCCTTGTTGCGGCGTTTGTCGTTATAATCACCGGACTGGTTGTTAAATGCAGCGCGGGAATATTCCACCCAGAGGCCGGGCATATCCGACAGGGTGATCGCCGCACCAAAATATCTTTGCGCTGACGAGGGCTGGGATTTGCGCCCCAAGCGCCAAAGGGAAATGGCATCTTCGCCCATTGTGTCGTACAGCCTTGCCAGATCACTTGCGAAATCCTTGGCTGCCTGAAAATCACCCGGGCGCATAAAGCTCAGTTCAGCCGCCCGCGCAGGCGCTGCCGCAATGACCCTTGGGTCCGCCACCAGAACACGGGCGGAAATAGCACCCTCGTAGGGCTGAACCTCGCTCACACTGCTTTTGGGAAAGCAGGAATTCGAGCGCGCGTTGAAGGTAAACGCCTGACAACGATCATCCGCCAGACAGGCGCGTTCACATGCGGGCAGGGTGGTTTCAAAAAGCGATTGCAGGTCCGAGCCGTAAAAATCCACATCCCGCGTGATGGCAAGGCGGCGATCAGGGATCAGGTCGTTAGCCCAAAGGGATGTTGTGAACAGAATAAAAATGGCGGCGGCTTTGACCAAAAAGCGCATGAATAACCCTCCTGAAATATAATACGCGCATGGTCGCATAATCCCGCAAAAGGCGCAATCGCCACTTGAGCTGGAAAAATCCGGTTCGGTTAAACAGTTGTTCACCATGTTCATGGGATGTTTCCCCCTGAACACATCCGGCGAGTCGGAGGGATGAATGGAACTGAGCGAAAAACTGGCACAGGAACGGCGCGGGCGTCTGGCGGCGGAACGGCTGCTGGAACAGAAACAGAATGAACTGTTCAATGCCAATTCACGGCTGGGACAGCACGCACGCGCGCTATCGGTGGAAATCATCGAAAAGCGCAACGAGGCCGAGGAACTAAAAGGCGAAAACACCCGTGTGCGCTCGGATCTGAAAACCGCCGAACGCCGTTTGTGGGATTCGATCCAGACCATTCAGGACGGGTTCGCGGTGTTCGACATGAACGACTGTATGGTGCACGCCAATGATTCCTACCTGTCGGTTTTCGACGGGCTTGAGGAAATCCGCCCCGGCGTCAGCTATGTGCGGATCGTGCAGTTGCTGGTTGAAGAAGGCATCGTCGACATCGGCAACAAAACCCCGATGGAATGGCGCGACAGCATGTTGACCCGCTGGCACACCGACCCGATCGAACCCCGCGTGATCCGCCTGTGGAACGGTGAATACATCAAACTGGTCGATCGCCGCGCCAGCGATGGCGACACGGTTACGCTGGCCCTGAACATCACCGAACAAATCCGCCACGAGGCCGAGCTGAACAAGGCCCGCGACAACGCCGAAGCCGCCAACCGCGCCAAATCGGCGTTTCTGGCCAACATGAGCCACGAAATCCGCACCCCGATGAACGGGGTTGTGGGCATGGCCGATCTGCTGACCGACACACCGCTGGACGACGAACAGCGGCTCTATGTCGATACCATCAAAAATTCCGGCGAGGCCCTGCTGGTGATTATCAACGACGTGCTGGATTATTCCAAGATCGAGGCGGACAAGCTGACGCTGAATTCCGAGCCCTTCGATCTGGAACAATGCATCCACGAAATCGCCACGCTGTTGCAGCCCTCGGTTCAGGATAAACCGGTGGAAATTCTGGTGGATTTCGACATGTTCCTGCCGACGCAATACATTGGCGATGCGGGCCGGATGCGCCAGATTTTAACCAACCTGATCGGAAATGCAGTAAAATTCACCCACGAAGGCCATGTGGCCATCCGTGTGGTCGGGCTGGACGCCGGTGATGGCAAAACGCGGGTGCATATCTCGATCGAGGATACCGGCATCGGCATCCCGCCCGAAATGATCGACCACGTCTTTGGCGAATTCAATCAGGTCGAGGACGAACGCAACCGCAAATTCGAGGGCACCGGTCTGGGGCTGGCGATTACCAAACAATTGATCGAACTGATGGAGGGCGAGGTCTGGGTGGATTCCGTAGTGGGCGAAGGGTCCAGTTTCGGGTTTCACGTTACCCTGCCGGTCCATGAACCCGCGCTGATCGCACCGGACGATTCCCTGTCGCACATCAAACAGGCACTGATCATCAGCCCGATGCGCGGCGCGGTTGAAATCCTGACCAAACAACTGGCACTGCTGGGGATCAAGGCGATCAGCTTTGACCGTTGCGATGTGGCGCTGGCGGCGGATTTCAAGAAGCCGGATATCGGGTTCGTTGACCAGATTTTGCTGGAAAAGGGGGGCAAGGGGCTGGCCGAGGGGCTGCATGCAAAATTCCCCACGCTGCCTTTGGTTCTGCTGGGAACCGACCGCGAAATGCTTGGCGACAGTCCGGCGCTGGCGGTGTTGCAAAAACCGATTTTGCGGCGGGCCTTGTATGAGACACTGCTGAATCTGGATCAATCCCTACCGGACGAGGTGGAGGAAACACCCGTTCCCGAATTCGATATGGACGAGGTGCCGGAGAGTGCCGTGATTGAGCCACCCGCCGTCGAACAGCCGCCACAAACCGAACGCAAAATGCGTATTCTGGCGGCCGAGGATAACAAGACCAACCAGTTGGTATTCCGCAAAATGGTCAAGGATCTGAACATCGAATTGCAGTTCGCCAACAACGGGGTCGAGGCGGTGGACCTGTTTGAAAGTTTCCATCCCGATATGATCTTCATGGATATTTCCATGCCGATGATGGATGGCAAAGAAGCCACCCGCACAATCCGCGAGATCGAGGGAAAATCCAACCTGCCGCACACGCCTATTGTGGCCCTGACCGCGCACGCGATGGCGGGGGATGATACGGAAATTCTGGCGGCGGGGCTGGATTATTACCTGACCAAACCGCTGCGCAAGGCGGCGATTTGCGAAAAGGTTTCCGAATTGATGCCCGAAGGCGTGTCGCCGGTGATGCCGGATCAGGTGTCGGGGTAATCCCGCAGGAAAACCCAGCGGTCGCCCTCGGACATATCGGCATTGAACCGGTAGCCGCCGGTGTCAAAATCCTTCAGCCCTTCGGGATCGGTCAACCGCCGCTCGATGATGAACCGCGCCATCGCCCCGCGGGCCTTTTTGGCGAAAAAGCTGACAATTTTCGGCGTGCCTGCCTTTTCCTCCATGAACACCGGCGTGATCACCCGCAGGTTCAGCGCATCGCGGTCTACCGCGTCGAAATATTCCACCGAGGCACAGTTCACCAGCACATCCGTGCCAACCTGCGCCGCCGCTTCGTTCAGCGCCAGCGCGATCCGGTCGCCCCAGAATTCATACAGGTTCTTGCCGCGCGGGGTTTTCAACCGGCTGCCCATTTCCAGCCGGTAGGCCTGAATCAGATCACGCGGGCGCAGCAGGCCGTAAAGCCCGGACAGAATACGAAAATGGTCCTGCGCCCAGTCCATTTCTTCCGCATCCAGTGTTGCGGCCTCAAGCCCCGTGTAGGTATCGCCGGAAAACAGCAGCGCGGCGGGTTTGGCATTTTCGGGGGTGGAAACGGGTTCAAACGCGGCAAAACGGTCGGCGTTCAGACGAGCCAGTTTATCGCTGATCTTCATCAGCTTTTGCAGATCATCCGGCGTCAGATCCCGCGCATATTCGACCAGTTCGTTCGCCGCATCCTGAAAGGCGGGCAAAGTTGCGTCCGGCAGCATGGCCGCCTTTTCGTTCAGCCGTTTGGCCGGTGAAACCACAATCAGCATCTATTCCCCCTCGCTTAACACATCCAGAAATGCCGCGCCAAAGCGTTCGGCCTTGCGCTCGCCCAGCAGGCGTTCCATCGCGGATTGGTCCGACGGTTTAGCACTCGCCACCTTGGCCAGCAAGGACGCGGAACAGGACATCGGTTTATCCAGCCCGTCCGGCCCACGCGCCAGCATCCCCTGCACTTCCAGCAGCCGATCATACAGCGCCCCCGCATCACGCCCCGCCAGCTTGCGGCGTTGCGGGTGGGTGGCGACACCGGCCTCGCCGGTAATGATCTGCAAGAAAGTCTCGCCGTATTTCTCAAGCTTTTTCGCACCGACCCCGCCGATATGCGCCATTTCATCCAGCGTTTGCGGGCGGGTCTGGGCCATTTCGATCAGGGTGCGGTCGTTGAAAATGATATAGGCAGGTGCGCGGGCTTCTTCCGCCAGCGCGCGACGCTTGGCCTTTAGCGCAGACAGCAGCGGCGCATCCTCGTCCGAGACCAGCGCCTTGACCACAGGGCCGCGCGATGCCTTGGCGCGGCGGATGGTGTCGCGGCGCAGTTCGATCTTTTGCTCATCCCGCAGGATCGGGCGGGCGTTTTCGGTCATCCGGAAGGCGCCAAAGCGCTCAGAGTCGGGGCGGATCAGATCAAACCCCATCATCTGCCGGAAAATCGCCTGCCATTCGTTGCGGCTGTATTCCTTGCCCACGCCGAATGTCGGCAGGGTATCATGGCCGCGTTGCTGCACCTTGTCGGTTTCGTTGCCGATCAGAATATCAAT
>WGBJ01000412.1 GCA_015494385.1 Marinosulfonomonas sp. | reverse complement strand
GGCGGCACGGCGGTATGCACCGCGTCCAGCACCTGTTCGTATTGGTGCGGGCCGGTGACGGCAAGGATTTGCGGATGGTGTTCGCGGATGTAATCAGGCTCGGCCCCCAGACAGCCGGTGACAATGACACGGCCGTTTTCGCGCAGGGCTTCGCCGATCGCGTCCAGGCTTTCGGCCTTGGCGGAATCCAGAAAGCCGCAGGTGTTGACGATCACCGCATCGGCGCCGGTGTAGTCTGGGGAAATGGCGTAACCTTCGGCCCGCAGGCGGGTCAGGATGCGTTCGCTATCCACCAGCGCCTTGGGGCAGCCAAGCGACACCATACCGATACGCGGCTGCCCCTCGCGATTGGGTTCATCTATGCGGGCGCGCGGGGCCAGATCGGGGCGCAGGGAAGGTGGGTTCTGGGTCATATCGGGGCCGCCTGAAGCTGTTAAGGAGTCTGCCTAATGCCTGTTATTTACGCAATTTGGAAGCGAAATGCAGTTGATTGGGCTTATCTGAACACTATTTTGCAGATTTCCTTAACATCTAGATAAAAGAATTTGACTCAAAGCAGGCGAGGCTCAATTGTGAGTGGCAATATGTCGCGGTCGGGCAAAATAGACCGCAATTTTGGGAGGAAGACAATTGAATAAACTGCTAGGACAAACGGCGGGCCGTTTGGGGTTAACACTTACAACAGCAATGATTTTGGCAACGCCGGCAATGGCAACCGAAGGTATGTTCGCGCTGGGGTTCAGTACCAATCAGCGGGCCATGGGTGGCACGGGTGTGGCCTATGGGTACGAGGCCATGTCGGCCACGCTGAACCCGGCCAATGCCGCGAATGTGGGGCACGAGTTGCAATTGGGGTTGGATATATTCAGCCCTGATCGTGGTATCGCCAGCGCAGGCGGGAATATCAGAAGCGATTCAAATTATTTCCCTGTGCCGAATATTTCCTACAACAAGCCCTTGGACAACGGCAATGTGTTCAACATTTCTGTATATGGCAATGGCGGCATGAACACTGATTATCCCATTAATATGTTTGGTGTCGGCGCCCCGACGGGGATTGATCTGAGCCAGATGTTTATTTCGGCAACCTATGCCGGTCGGTCGGGCAACCTGTCGTGGGGGATTTCACCAACCATGGTGATCCAGACATTCCGTGCAGATGGATTGCCGTGGGGATCTGGCCGTGACTGGTCCTACGGTGGCGGTTTGCGGGCCGGTATTGTGTACGATGCTTCGTCGCAACTAAGCTTTGGCCTGTCGGCAAGCACCAAGATGAACATGACGAAGTTTGACAAGTATGCCGGTCTGTTCGAAAACAACGGCGAGTTCGATGTTCCCGGCTCGATCACGGTGGGACTTGCCTATAAAGCAAATTCGAAACTGACGATGATGCTGGATGTGCAGCGCATTTTCTATTCCGGTGTGGATGCGATTTCGAACTCGACAACGGCCGGACCGCTGGGTGCCCCGGGCGGCGCCGGTTTCGGCTGGGACGATATCAACGTCCTGAAACTGGGTCTGGAATACAAGGCCAATGATACGATGACATGGCGTGCAGGCTACGCCTATTCGGAAAATCCGATTGGCCCCGAGGATGTCGGGTTGGCCATTCTGGCCCCCGGTGTTGTGACCCATCACCTGACAGCTGGCGGCACATATGCCCTGAATGCCAACAACTCGATTGATTTTGCGATTGAATATGCACCAAGCAATTCGGTTACCGGTATGAGCCACCTTGGACCAACCACAATCGATATGGACCAGTTCAGCGTTTCGGTCGGTTGGACACGCAAGTTCTAGAACCGGTTCAAGACGGTTAAGGTTGAAGAGGGGCGCCAATTTGGCGCCCCTTTTTCGCGCCGGACATGGTGGAATAATACGATTACCGTTGATATACGTCATTTCAAGCGCCATATGAGTCTGGCACTGTCGTTCGATCCCGCTTTCACAAAGGATGCTTTCCGATGACCGCCCCCCGCAATTTCGACATCGTTATTATCGGCGCCGGCCCCGCAGGCCTGTCCCTTGCCCGCACCCTGTCGGGCAGCGGTTTACAGATCGCTATTGTCGAAATGCAGAGCGAGGCCGTGCTGGCAAAACCGCCCGAGGACGGGCGCGATATTGCGCTGACGCATACGTCGGAAAAGCTGATGAAGGATCTGGGCATGTGGGCGCATATCCCCGAGGACCAGATCGGCACCATTCGCGATGCCAAGGTGGTGAACGGCAAATCGCCGTTTTCGCTGCATTTCGACAGCCGTGGATCCGGGGCTGATTATCTGGGGCGGATTGTGCCGAACCATCTGATCCGCCAGTCGGCCTATAAAACGGTCAAGGATCAATCCAATGTCACCCTGCTGTGCGACAGCGAAGTGGTTTCGGTTGCCACCAACACCACCGAAGGCACCGTCGGTCTGGCCGATGGCACCACGCTGAAGGCAGCATTGGTCGTGGCGGCGGACAGCCGGTTTTCCAGCACCCGTCGCAAGATGGGGATCGCCGCCAACAGTCTGGATTTCGGCCGCGTTGTGATTGTCTGCGAGATGGAGCACGAGTTGCCCCATGAGGACACCGCGACCGAATGTTTCTTTTACGACCAGACGCTGGCGATCCTGCCGATGTATGGCAATAAATCATCCGTGGTTGTGACCCTGCCGACGGCCAATGCCGATGCGGTTCTGAATATGCCGCCCGAGGCTTTTGCCACAGATATCGCCCAACGGTTCGGCGGCAAGCTGGGCAAGATGACTTTGGTCACCAAACGCCACCCCTATCCGCTGGTCGGGGTTCTGGCCAAGCAATTCGTCACCACCCGTTTCGCGCTGGTGGGGGATGCGGCTGTGGGGATGCACCCTGTTACCGCGCACGGGTTCAATCTGGGCCTAAGCGGGGCCAAGCTGTTGTCCGACCAGATCGAGGAAGCGGCGCGCAATCTGACCGATATCGGGGCCATGACGGGTTTGAAACGCTATGAATCGGCACACCGCCGGGCGGTGCTGCCGCTGTATCACGGCACCAATGCGCTGGTGAAACTGTATACCGACACATCGGTTCCGGCCCGCCTGTTGCGGGATGTTGCACTGCGGGTGGGGAATTTCCTGCCGCCGGTCAAGAAGCGCATTCTGCACCAGTTGACCCATATCGAACAGCACGCCAAATAGGGCTTGAGCGCAGGGCATCGGGCACCTAGTTTGAGAGCATGTTCTTGTAACGCAGGAGAGTTATTGTGCGCCTGATCCTTCGGTTTATCCTTGTTGTATTTATCCTGATCATTGTGGGGGTGACGGCATTGCTGTTCATGCCCGGTGACAGGATCGCCAAATTCGCCGAAGACCAGTTCGAGGCCGCAACAGGCCGGCAGATGGACATCACCGGCGATGTGCGCACCTCGATCTATCCGCTGTTGGGGGTCCGGACGGGTCCGGTGACCATTGCTAACGCGGATTGGGCCGGAGACGAGCCGATGCTGCGCGCCGAGGGTCTGAGCATTGGTGTAAACCTGATGGCGCTGTTCAGGGGCGATGTGAAAATCAAGAAGGTCGAGGTGATCGCGCCGCAAATCCTGCTGGAAGTGGCCAAGGACGGGCGTGCAAACTGGGAGATGGCACCGGCCGGGGCTGCTGCTACGGCACAGTCGGGGGCGGCTTCGGGTGGCGGCGCTGTTCCGGCGTTTACGCTGGGGCGTGGCTTGGTGCAGGGCGGCAAGCTGACCTATATCAACCATGCCAGCGGCGAAAAGACGGTTCTAAGCGATCTGGATATTGACCTGCGCCTGCCCGATTTCACGGGGCAGGGGGATATATCCCTGTCGATGCGTATGCACGGCCAGCCGATTTCACTAGACACGACGGTTGCGCATTTCGGCAAGTTTATCAATGGCGGCGTAAGTGCGCTTGAAACGTCGATCAAAACCGGCGGCAGCAGTATTGCATTCAATGGCAAGGCGGGGATTTCGCCCTTTGCGGCGGATGGCAAAGTGGATGCCGATCTGGCCGATATGGCGGCCCTGTTCGGGGTCATGGGGATGGAGGCACCGGACCTGCCCAAGGGTATGGGCCGTACCGCCAGATTGTCAGGGGATGTGACCTATACGGCGCAGGGCACTGCGCATTTGCGCAATGGCTCGATCCGGCTGGACCATAACCTGCTGACGGGCGCTGTGGATGTGTTCATCGCCGGTAAGGAACGCCCCTTTGTGAAGGGGCAATTCAAGGCCGATGCGCTGGACTTTTCGGTTCTGGCAGCGAGTGTGGATAATGAAACCGGCGCAGCAGTTGAAACTGCGGCGGGCTGGCCCAAGGATGTGATCGACGTGAGTGCGTTATCAACGGTAGATGCCGATGTGGGGCTGGTTGCCAATGCGATTGATCTGGGCACGGTCAAACTGGGCCCGTCCAGTGTGGCAGTGAAACTTGACCGGTCCCGTGCGGTGTTCGAGTTGCACAAGGTGCAGGCCTATCAGGG
>WGBJ01000411.1 GCA_015494385.1 Marinosulfonomonas sp. | reverse complement strand
GTATAGGCCGCCACCCACATCAGCCATTCGGACGCGCCGGTTTCGGCCAGAAAATCGATGCCGAAGATATAGATGCCGACCTTCAGCATGGTGAACACGCCTGCCTTGACCACCGCCACCGCGTGCAACAGGGCACTGACCGGTGTGGGGGCGACCATCGCGGCAGGCAGCCAACGGTGGAAGGGCATCAACGCCGCCTTGCCAATGCCAAAGGCATACAGCCCCAGCAGCAGCGCCACCATCGGTCCGGCGATATTTCCCCGCAGGATACCGCCCTGTGTGAAATCCAGTGTGCCGGTGATGGTATAGGTCCAGATCACCGCGACCAGCAGCAGACCAATCGAGGTGCCCATCAGGATGCCCAGATAGGTGCGCGCGCCGTTTATGGCCTCGGGCGTGCCTTTGTGGGCGACCAGCGGATAGGTCGAAAGCGTCAGCATTTCATAGAACAGGAACAGCGTGAACATATTGGCCGAAAACGCCAGCCCCATCACAGCACCAATCGCCAGCGAGAAACTGGCGAAGAAACGGGTGTGGTTATCTTCGTTATTGCCGCGCATATAGCCGATGCCGTAGATATGCGTCAGGATCCACAGGCCGGATGCGATGATGGCGAACATCAGGCCCAGCGGCTCGACGTTAAACGCGATATCAAGGCCGGGGAAAACGGTCAGCAGGCTGAACGCCTCGGTCGTTGTGTTGCCCACATTGGACAGGATCACCAGCACCGTGGCAAAGGTGGCCACAGCCGCGCCAAGGGTCATGCTGTCGCGCAGGTTTGCATGATGGCGCAGCAGCAGGTTGCCGATCGAGGCCGCCGCGGGGATCAGCATGGTCAGCAGGATGGCGGTATTAGTGTCCACTTGCAGCGCCCCCCATTAATCCGTGCAACAGACCGTCAGCGGCGGTTCGCGCTGCCGTTAGTGTCAGGTCTGTATCAACCCCGAACCACACGGTCGCACCCGCCATGATCCACAGCGGCACCAGCATGGTCAGCGGGGCCTCTTGCCGGGTCCAGCCCTCGGCAGGTTGTTTCATATAAAGGGTTTCGATCACCCGCCAGACGTAGATGATGGCCAGCAGCGATGATGCGACAATCGCCAGCGCCAGCGGCCAATAGCCCTGTTCAATCGCAGCCTGCACCAGCATCCATTTGCTGATAAATCCGGCCGTGCCCGGCACCCCGATCAGTGACAGACCGGCAATCACAATGGCGAAACTGGTAAACGGCATCACTTTGCCCATGCCCTCGATTTTCGCATAAAACGAACTCCCCGACCGCAGCACCAGCGCACCAACACCCATAAACAGGGCGGCTTTGGTGATGCCGTGGTTGAACAGATGCACGATCGAGGCCGTCAGACCGGTGGTCGACAACATGCCGATGCCCAGCAGGATGTAACCGATCTGGGCGATACTGGAATAGGCCAGCATGCGTTTGAAATCGCTTTGGAATACAGCAATCAGCGAGGCGGCGAACATCGCAAGGATCGCCAGCGGCATCATGATGCCCTTGACCGCGTTCATTGCAAACAGGAAATCCGGCTGGAAAATGGTGAACATGAACCGCAGAAGCACATAGATCGCAACCTTGGTCGCGGTGGCGGCAAGAAAAGATGTCACCGCCGAGGGCGCATAGGTATAGGCGTTGGGCAGCCACAGGTGCAGCGGGTAAACAGCAGCCTTCAACCCTATACCAACCACGATAAAGGCAAAGGCCGTTTCCAGCGTGCGGTTGATACCGTGAGTCTGGATATAGCGGGCGATGTCAGCCATGTTCAGGGTGCCAGTATCGGCATAAAGAAACCCGATGCCGATCACAAAGAAAGTCGCACCTATGGTGCCCATGATCAGGTAATCATAGGCCGCTGTAAGGGCACGTTTATCAGTGCGCGCCCCCATCGCAACAAGCACATAGGTCGACAGGGACGAAATTTCGAGGAACACAAACACGTTGAACGCATCCCCTGTAGCCACCACGCCCAGCAGGCCGGTGAAACACAGCAGATACATGGTGTAAAACAAGGTTTGATGCCGCGGGGGGATCTCGTTTTTAATGCTCTCGATCGTATAGGGCAGCACGACGGTGCCAATTGCCGACACCAGCAACAACACAAATGCATTGGCCGCATCAATCCGGTATTCAATGCCAAGCGGCGGCAACCAGCCACCGATGGCATAAGAAATCACGCCGCTGTCCAGCACCCGCAATAACAACAACACCGAAATTATGAAGGATGCCAGCGCCGCGCCAAAAGCAATCGGCCACGCCAGACGGCGCGAGCCGATCAACACGGTCA
>WGBJ01000410.1 GCA_015494385.1 Marinosulfonomonas sp. | reverse complement strand
GTCAAATGCCCGCCTTCTTGTGACCGAATCCGGCGGGTATAGATTGGTTGCCTAGCGGCGAATCAAACGAGTTCCCCTGCATGTCGGGGTTATGACATGCATCCTCCCTGTTGGACTGGCCCGGCCATTGTGCCGGGTCTTTTTTTATCGCAGGTCAAGTTTGAAGATGCCGTAAACAAACAGCCCAAACCCGCCAACGGCACTCACCAGAAATGGCAGGCGCAGGGCGGTCTCTCGACCGAGTTCCGGCTCGAACATTGCCACCAACCCCCCGCCGATCAACGCGCCGACGGGCATGGTGCCCCAGCCAAAGAAGCGGTAAATGCTGTTGACGCGGCCCAGTAATTCGTCGGGGATTTCGCGTTGGCGCAAGGATACGGTGACCACATTCCACAGCAGGGCGGCCAGCATTCCGATGAACAGGGCAATGGCCACCACATAGGCGCTCGAGGTCAGGGCAATCAGCAGGTAATAGAAGGGCGTTATTGCAAGCGCGATCTTCAGGCTGGCCCCCGCTCCAATGTGTGCAATGATGCGCGGGGCCAGCAGACCGCCCAGCACACCACCCACGGCCTCGGCTGTCATCAAAATACCAAAGCCCGCAGCACCCAGCCCCAGAATTTCCTGACTGAACAACACCAGTACCGTCAGGGTGATCAGGTGCAGCATATTCAAAACCCCCAGCATGATCGCAAGGCGCAGGATCAGTTTGTGGGCGTAAATCCATGCCATACCTTCGCGCATTTGTTGCCAGAACCCGTTGGGCAGTTTGACCGCGGTGCGGGCAGGCATCGCAATCAGCCAGACACACCACGCGGCAATGGCGAATGTCACGGCGTCCACCGCAAAGGGCAGCGGCACAGCATAGGCAATCAGCAGACCGGCCAGCGGCGGGCCGGCGAATTGTCCCATGATCTGCTCGATGCTCCACATCTGGCCGTTGGCGACCTCAAGGTGTTGCTTGTCCACAATCGAGGGCAGGGCGGTTTGGGCAGCGTTGTCGCGGATCACTTCGGCGGACCCCAGCAGAAAGGCGGCGGCGCACAGGCCAAGGATCAGGGTGAACGCCTGACCATCGCTATCAGGCAGGGGCAGGGCGGGGCCGGACAGAATTAACGCAACCACGCCCAAGGTCAGCAACAGGCGCAGGATATCGGCCTGCACCATCAGCCAATGGCGATTTCCCCGATCTGTGATCACCCCTGCAGGGATCGCAAACAGGAACCACGGCAGGCGGGTGGCCGCGGCCACCAGCGCGATCAGCATAGGGTCACGGGTGATCAGGGTCGCCAGCCAAGGAAACGCCAGCGCCGAAATGCCGTCGCCCAGATTGGAGATGGCCGTTGCGGTAAACAGCAGGCGATAGTTTTTGTTAACGGCGAGCAGCATATTTGCGCCTTTTAGTGGATGGTCAATCGACAAGCCTCTGACTATTGTGTTGCAAAGTCAAACCGGAGCGCTGCCTATGTCATTTACCCTTGCCACATGGAACATCAATTCGGTGCGCCTGCGCGAACCTATCGTATTGAAATTGCTGCAAGAAGAAGCGCCGGATGTGCTGTGTTTGCAGGAATGCAAAAGCCCCGTCGATAAAATGCCGACCGAAGGCTTTGCCGCGCTGGGATATACACACATGGTTGCGAACGGGCAAAAGGGATACAACGGCGTGATGATCCTGTCGCGTTTGCCTATTGTGGACGCGGGGCGGCATGATTTTGCAAACCTTGGCCACGCGCGGCATGTGGCGGCGCGGTTGGAAAACGGCGTGACCATCCATAACCATTATGTGCCCGCAGGCGGTGACAAACCGGACCGCGAGGTGAACGAGAAATTCGGCCAGAAGCTGGATTACCTGACCGACATGCGTGACGATTTCCACGCCAATGCGCCGGAACGCTCGATCCTTGTCGGGGATCTGAACATCGCCCCGCGCGAGGATGATGTCTGGGATCACAAGAAGCTGTTGAAGGTGGTGTCCCACACCCCGGTCGAGGTCGAGGCCTTGGCCGAAGTGCAGGACTCCGGCAACTGGGTGGACGTCACCCGCGCCGATATTCCCGAAGGCAAGCTTTATAGCTGGTGGTCCTATCGCGCCCGCGACTGGGATGCAGCGGACAAGGGGCGGCGGCTGGATCATATTTGGGCTACGCCGGATATTGCCGGCGCTGCACACTCCAGCCGGATATTGCGCCATGTGCGCGGATGGGAAAAACCCAGCGACCACGCGCCGATCTTTGCGACATTTGATCTCTAATTCACCCCTTGGGTTTTGTGCTATAAAGGCACATATAAGGGGCAACCAAACAATTTGATGGATGAATGACATGCTTGAACTAGGACAAGGTAATGACGCCCCCGCAGGCGATCTGATCAAAGACGCATCAGAAGCAACCTTCATGGCCGATGTGGTCGAAGCCAGTAAAGAAGTGCCGGTCATCGTTGATTTCTGGGCCCCGTGGTGTGGTCCGTGCAAGACGCTTGGCCCGGCACTCGAGGCCGAAGTGAAAGCCGCCGGTGGCAAGGTCAAGATGGTCAAGGTGAACATCGACGAGAACCAGCAAATCGCAGCGCAGTTGCGGATTCAGTCGATCCCGACGGTATATGCCTTTGTGGATGGTCAACCCGTAGACGGATTTCAGGGCGCGGTTCCCGCGTCGGAAATCAAGGCCTTTATCGAAAAGGTATCCCTGCTGGGGCCGGACGGCGATGGTGGTCTGGCCGATGCGATTGAAGCCGCTGAAACGATGCTGGCCGAGGGCGAAGCGTCTGACGCCGCTGAAACCTTTGCCGCGATTCTGGAAGAAGACGCCGAAAGTGCTGCCGCCTTTGGTGGTCTGGTGCGCGCGCAAATCGCCGCCGGTGATCTGGAAACAGCCGAGGCCACGCTGAACGGCGCAACCGCGGAAATGTCGAAAACGCCGGAGCTGGAAGCGGCCCATGCACAGTTGGAACTGGCCAAACAGGCCGCCAAGGCCGGACCGCTGGATGAACTGCGAGCTGCGGTCGAGGCCAACCCTGACGACCATCAGGCGCGTTTCGATCTGGCAACCGCATTGCACGCCGCAGGTGATACCGAGGGTGCTGTGAACGAATTGCTGGAATTGTTCCGGCGTGATCGCGAATGGAACGATGGCGCGGCCAAGGCGCAATTGTTCACCATTTTCGATGCGCTCAAGGCGGATGATCCGATTGTTTTGAACGGCCGTCGCAAATTGTCGTCAATGATCTTTGTGTAATGCCGGTTTCGGGGTAGTCTGAATTATGATCCCAGCCGCAAACCTGCCCGACACCATCCCCTTGTTCCCGTTATCGGGGGCCATTGTGGTGCCGCGCGGGCGCTTGCCGCTGAATGTGTTCGAGCCGCGCTATCTGGCGATGCTCGAAGATGTTCTAAAAACCCGCGAGCGGCTGATCGGGATGATTCAGCCGGTGGACAAAGACCCGGAAGGGGATTTGCATGCCATTGGGTGCGCCGGCCGCATTACCGGATTTAACGAGGCCAAGGACGGACGCTACATGATTACCCTGACGGGCGTGTCACGGTTCCGCCTGCAAGAGCAGGTCGAGGGGTTCACCCCCTATCTGCGCGGGCGGGTCGATTGGCAGGATTTTGCGCGTGATCTGGGCGGGGTCGAGCATATCACATCCTTTGATCGCGAGCGGTTTATGGGCTTGCTGGAGCGGTTCTTTACCGCGCAGGAGTTGGAGAGCGATTGGGACAACCTGACCAAGGCCGAACCCGAGATGCTGATCAATTCGCTGTCCATGCTGGCACCGTTTTCGCCCGAGGATAAACAGGCCCTGCTGGAAGCGCCGACATTGGCCGACCGGCGGGATATTCTGGTAACATTGATGGAATTCGTGCTGCGGCGCGTTGAAGGTGGAGGGGTGATGCAATGAGTGGTGAAGTTGAATTCGACCGTAAAATGTTGGAGGCGCTGGTCTGTCCGGTGACCCACACAACGCTGCATTACGATGCCGAAAAACAGGAGCTGGTATCAAAACCGGCCAAGCTGGCCTTTCCGATCCGCAACGGAATTCCGGTGATGCTGGTGGACGAAGCGCGCAAGCTGGATTGAAGCCCGTAGGGCGGGGTTCACCCCGCCAACCCCCCGTTAAATCTGCCGCCCCTGCAACAGTTTCGGCACATCACCCGACAGTCCTGCCGCCTCGCGGATAAACCTTTTGCGCACGGATGGCATGGCATTGACCATGCCTAGGCCCATATCACGCCCCAGTCGAAGCAGCGAATTGTCATTTGAAAACAGTTTGTTAAACGCATCCGTCGCCAGCGCCATCACCGTGGTGTCAAACTGCCGCCAGCGCTGATACCGCTCTAAAACATCAGGCGCGCCAATGTCTTCGCCGCGTCTGCGGGCCAGTATCAGAACCTCGGCCAAGGCTCCCACATCGCGCAATCCAAGGTTCAGCCCTTGCCCCGCAATTGGATGCACCCCGTGGGCCGAATCGCCGATCAGGGCCAGACGTGGCGCGATGAAATGTTCGGCCAGCGTCAGGTTCAGCGGATAGGTAAACCGCGTTCCTGCCAGCCGGATCTGCCCCAGAAAACTGCCGAACCTCGGGCGCAAGATGTCCAGATACTCATCCTCGGGCAGGGCGTTGATGCGGGCGGCTTCCTCGCTTGTTTCGCTCCAGACGATGGACGAGCGGTTGCCGGGCAGCGGCAGGATGGCCAGCGGGCCGGGGGGCATGAAAAACTGATGCGCAATGCCGTTGTGGGGCAGGTCGTGTTCAATGGCGCAGACCAGCGCGGTTTGCCCGTAATCATGCCCGACCCTGCGGATGCCGGCACGTTTTGCCGTGCCGCTGGACCGCCCGTCGCTGCCAATCAGGATACTGCCGGTCAGGGTTTTGCCGCTGGCGGTTGTCACCGTCACACTGGCAGGGCCGACCTGTTGGTCAACCACGGTTTCGCCGTTGATCTGCGTGATCAGCGGGTGTTTTTGCACCGCCCCTTGCAGCGCACGCGACAGATAGCGGTCCTCGACCATAAAGCCCATCGGCCCCTCGGCCAACTCGCGGCTGTCGAAATGCAGCATCCAGCCGCTCGGCCCTTCGCCCGCGCGGCCGTCGGTGATTTTGACCTCGTTAATCGGCTGGCTGTTCTCGGCCACCACTGGCCAGACACCAATCGCTGACAGCAGATGTTGCGAGGCCAGCGCCAGCGCATAGCCGCGCCCGTCGAACCCCTTTTGATCACGGCTGCGGGCGGGCAGGGCGTCGATGATCGTCACCGAAAAGCCGCCATCGGCCAGCGCCAGTGCCAAAGCAGGGCCATTCAGGCCACCGCCAACGATAATAATTTCCGAGTCGCGTTCCATATCCC
>WGBJ01000409.1 GCA_015494385.1 Marinosulfonomonas sp. | reverse complement strand
TTGCGGAACTTGTGGCCAGCTCGACCTCTGACATCCTCAGCGTGGTTGTTGCACCGACACCCATCGCGATGGAGGCCGCCTCATTGGTCATCCGTTCCTGGGACAAGCTGGACACACCTGTAGTGCGGCGGGTCGTTTCGGATATGTCCGAAGCCGAAGCCCTGCTGGGATGCAAGCAAGGCACCCTGCTGGAATTGCTAAAGCAACTCAGCTAGCCCTTGCCATAATCCAAAACCCCTGCAATCCTGCCCCTATAATAACAAAAGGGGAGGACGCCATGCCGTATCAAGAGCCGCCTTTCACCATGGGGGTCGAGGAAGAGTACCTCCTGGTTGATGCCCAAACACTGGAACTGGCCCGTGCGCCGCAGGCCCTGATGGACAGTTGCATGTCCGAAATGGACGGTCAGGTCAGCCCCGAATTCCTGCAATGCCAGATCGAGGTCGGGACCAAAGTGTGCCAGACCATTGGTGAGGCCCGCGAGGATCTGAAACGCCTGCGCGCCTGCATTTCCAAACACGCCGCCGATCACGGGCTGGTGCCGATCGCCGCCTCGTGTCACCCTTTTGCCGACTGGAAAGACCAGCCCCACACCGACAAGGACCGCTACAACGCATTGCAGCAGGATCTGGCGGGCGTGGTGCGGCGGATGCTGATTTGCGGCATGCATGTGCATGTGGGCATTGGTCAAAAGGACCTGCGCATCGATCTGATGAACCAGCTGACCTATTTCCTGCCGCATCTGCTGGCGCTGTCCACCTCGTCCCCCTTCTGGCAGGGCGATGACACCGGACTGGCCAGTTACCGGCTGACGGTATTCGACAACCTGCCCCGCACCGGCCTGCCCCCGCAACTGCGCAGTTGGGGCGAATTCGAGCGTTCGGTTCAGGCGCTGGTCGGGCTGGGCGTGATCGAGGACAGCAGCAAAATCTGGTGGGATTTACGCCCCTCGTCGCGCTTTCCGACAATTGAATCCAGGATTTGCGACGTTTCCCCGCGTCTGGAACATGCCCTGTCCCTTGCCGCGTTAACCCAGTGTTTAACCCGGATGCTGTGGCGGTTGTCCAAGAAAAACCAGCGCTGGCGGCTGTATGACAACTTCCTTGTTTCCGAAAACCGCTGGCGGGCGCAACGCTATGGCGTCACCGGCGGGCTGATTGATTTTGGCCGCGGTGAAATCGTGCCGATGGGCGAATTGATGCAGGAAATGATCGAATTGCTGACGCAGGACGCCGAGGCGCTGAACTGCACAGCCGAAATTGAAAACGCCCTTCAGATCACCAAAAACGGCAGCAGTGCGGAACGCCAGCGCGCCAGCTATCAGGCTGCGATCAAGGCTGGAAAATCAACGGATGACGCCCTGCGCGATGTGGTGCGCCACCTGATCGAGGAATATCACGCTGATTTGTGAAGGCAGATGATTTCTGGCGTGCAGCTGTTTTCTTTGAAAGAAAACAGACCGAAATCTTTGCAAGATTTCGGGGGCGATTTGCGTCCTCAAGACGCCGCTTGCAAAACTCCTGAAAGAATTGGAAATTAAACATATGTTCAATTCAACCGATCTGGGGAACACCGATGGATTTTGCGCTGACCGAAGAACAAACCCTGATATTCGACATGGCCAAGGCGTTTGGCGAAGAACATATCGCCCCCTTTGCCCGGGAATGGGAAAAATCCGGCAACATCCCCAAGGACCTGTGGCCCAAACTGGCCGAACTGGGCTTTGGCGGGCTGTATGTGAGTGAGGAAAACGGCGGCGCGGGCCTGACCCGTCTGGACGCAACCCTTGTGTTCGAAGCACTGTCGATGTCCTGCCCATCGGTCGCGGCGTTTCTGTCGATCCACAACATGTGCGCAGCGATGCTGGATAAATTCGCCTCGCCCGAATTGCGCGAAAAATACCTGCCCCGCGCCATCACGATGGAGTGCTTTTTCTCCTACTGCCTGACCGAACCCGCCAGCGGCTCGGATGCTGCTGCACTGAAAACCAAAGCGGTTAAAACCGATGCTGGCTATGCCCTGACCGGCACCAAGGCCTTTATTTCCGGCGGTGGCTATTCCGACGCCTATATCGTCATGGCCCGCAGCGGTGGCGATGGCCCCAAGGGTATTTCCGCCTTTGTGGTGGACGATGGGACCGAGGGTCTGAGTTTTGGCGGGCTAGAGGAAAAGATGGGCTGGCGCAGTCAACCGACCCGTCAGGTGCAACTGGATAATTGCCAGATACCGGCGGGCAACCTGCTGGGGGAACTTGGCAAGGGCTTTACCTATGCGATGAAGGGTCTGGACGGGGGCCGCTTGAATATTTCCGCCTGCTCGCTTGGGGGCGCACAGGCTGCGCTGACCAAAACGCTGGAGTATATGGGCGAGCGCAAGGCATTCGGCCGCCCGATTGACCAGTTTCAGGCGTTGCAATTCCGGCTGGCGGATATGGAAATCGAAATGGCGGCGGCACGGGTGTTCCTGCATCAGGCCGCTTCAAAGCTGGATCAAGGCGCACCGGACGCCACGAAATACTGCGCCATGGCCAAGAAATTCGTCACCGAGGCCGGCAGCAAAACAGTGAACCAGTGCCTGCAACTGCATGGCGGTTACGGCTATCTGGCGGATTACGGCATCGAGAAACTGGTGCGCGATTTGCGGGTGCATGAAATCCTTGAGGGCACCAATGAAATCATGCGCATGATCACGGCGCGGCAGATGCTGGCGGAGCGTGGGTAAATGGCCGAAATCGACATTCGCAAAGACGGTAAACTGGGGCGGATCACGTTAAACCGCCCCGAGGCGCTGAATGCGCTGACTTACGAGATGTGCCTAGAGATTGAAAAGGCGCTGGATGCGTGGCGCGAGGATGACGACGTTAAAATGTTGCTGATTGATGCGGCCGGGGATCGGGCGTTTTGCGCCGGCGGCGACATTGCCGAAATGTATGCCAGCGGCAAACGCGGCGATTATGAATACGGGCGCAGGTTCTGGCGGGACGAATACCGGATGAATGCCAAATTGTTCGAATTTCCCAAACCCGTGGCCAGCCTGATGCAGGGCTTTACCATGGGCGGCGGCGTTGGTGTGGGCTGTCATGGCAGCCACCGGATTGTCGGCGAAAGCAGCCAGATCGCCATGCCGGAATGCGGCATCGGTCTGGTGCCGGATGTGGGCGGGTCATTGATACTGGCCCGTGCACCCGGACGGCTGGGCGAATACATCGGCACCACCGGCGCGCGGCTGGGGGCGGATGACGCGATTTATGCGGGCTTTGCCGATTACTACATCCCCGAAGCCGACTGGCCCGCGTTAACCGCGGCGCTTGTAGAAAGCGGTGACTGGACCCTGATTGATCAGGCCGCCCAAACAGCAGTCGAGGGGCGCCTGAAAGGGCAAGAGGCCGAGATCAACAAACATTTTGGCGGTGAGACACTGGGCGATATTCTGCGTTCGCTTCAATTAGAGGACAGTGATTTCACCACTGCCGCCCTGCGATCCCTGGGCCGCAATGCGCCTTTATCGATGGGCTGTACGGTGGAAATGGTGCACCGCTTGCGCGGCTCCGACGACATCCGCCGCGCGCTGGATCTGGAATACCGCTTTACCTTCCGGTCGATGGAGCACGCCGATTTCATCGAGGGTATCCGCGCCGCGATCATCGACAAGGATCGCAAACCGAAATGGAAACACAAATTGGGCGATCCCATCGATGCGGACGTCACAAAAATGCTGCTGCCGCTAGGCGCGGATGCGCTAAAACTTTAAGGGAGAAACGAAATGAAAGTCGGATTTATTGGCCTTGGCAACATGGGCGCCCCGATGGCGGACAATCTGGCCAAGGCAGGCCACGATGTAACGGGTTTCGACCTGCAGGCCCCCTGCCCCGATGGCGTGACCAAAGCAAAAACCGCCGAAGAGGCTGCCAAAGGGCAGGACGTGGTGATCACCATGCTGCCAAACGGCGCGATCCTGCGCTCTGTCGCGGATGAAATCATCCCTGCGATGGACAAGGGCGCGGTGCTGCTGGATTGCTCGACCGTCGATGTGGAAAGTGCGCGCGCGGTGGCTGAACAGGCCGATGCCGCTGGCGTAATGGCCGTGGACGCGCCGGTTTCGGGCGGTGTCGGTGGTGCTTCCGGTGGCACGCTGACCTTTATGGCCGGCGGTAGTGAAGAAGCCTTCGCCAAGGTGAACCCGCTGTTTGACGTAATGGGCCAAAAAGCCGTGCATTGCGGTGATTCCGGCGCAGGACAATCGGCGAAAATCTGTAACAACATGATCCTTGGCGTCAC
>WGBJ01000408.1 GCA_015494385.1 Marinosulfonomonas sp. | reverse complement strand
TTTTGTCACAAAGATGGACGTTTTTTCATGTTATATTCATATAGAGTTAACGAGGACTGAATATTGACGATAAGCAGGAAAGAAACTTGAAATCTGCGAAATCGTGACTACCTGAATGTTAACGCACTAAACATAACTGCGAAGAGGGCACTGAACTTGGGCAATTACACAAATCTTCCCGCGCCGACCCCTGAAGGGGGGTTGAACCGCTATTTGCAGGAAATCCGCAAATTCCCGATGCTGGAGCCGGAAGAGGAATACATGCTGGCCAAACGCTGGGCCGAAACCGAGGATTCGGAAGCGGCGCACAAGCTGGTGACGTCGCATTTGCGGCTGGCGGCCAAAATCGCCATGGGCTATCGCGGCTACGGCCTGCCCACAGCCGAGGTGATTTCCGAAGCCAACGTCGGTCTGATGCAGGCTGTGAAACGGTTTGACCCCGAAAAGGGCTTCCGTCTGGCGACCTATGCGATGTGGTGGATCCGCGCCAGCATTCAGGAATATGTGCTGCGGTCGTGGTCTTTGGTCAAACTGGGCACCACCAGCGCCCAGAAAAAGCTGTTCTTCAACCTGCGCAAGGCCAAATCCCGCATCGGCGCACTGGAAGAAGGCGACATGCACCCCGACAACGTTAAACGCATCGCCAATGATCTGGGCGTGACCGAGGCCGAGGTGATCTCGATGAACCAGCGGATGTCGGGTTCGGACGCCTCGCTGAACGCGGTGGTCGGGTCCGAGGGCGAAGGCACCATGCAATGGCAGGACTGGCTTGAGGACGAAAACGCCGATCAGGCTGGCGATTACGAAAAGAAGGACGAGTTGGACGTGCGCCGTGAATTGCTGGTGCAGGCGATGGAAGTTCTGAATGATCGTGAAAAGGACATTCTGGAGCAACGCCGCTTGCGCGACAAGCCGGTGACGCTGGAAGAACTGTCCGGCCAATACGATGTATCGCGCGAACGTATCCGCCAGATCGAAGTGCGGGCGTTCGAGAAAATCCAGAAACGGATGCGCGAGCTGGCCAAGGAAAAAGGCCTGCTGGAATCCGCATAAGCCGCGGGATGACAAAAGGTTCGCCGCACCTATCGGGTGTGGCGGGCCTGTCAAACCTTCAAAACATCATGGGTATGAAACAAAGGCGGTGAATATACCGCCTTTTTGATGTCTTGCGGTCGGGCGGCCCTTGTATGCGCCCCCCCTGCCCCTTAGATTAAGCAGTGGCGGGTTCTGCCTTTCTCGTAAATGGGGTTCAATTCCGGTGGCCTTACTCAACCGAAAGGGAGCTGGCTCTGTCTGGATCCTGGTCCATTTACCCGGCGCCCACCTGTACATACAGGTTCTCGGGAATTTACGCACCCCACGGCCTGCGCGGGCCCGCCACATTTGAGTTTTTTAGCAGAAAACACATCCTTTCACTAAACGAGTTGAGTAGACTGGTTTTGGGTGCGGAGTTCAGGTTAATGGATGGTTGCTATGAGCCATTTCTGGAAATTTTCTGCAGAGCGGAAAATAACTCCACGTTGCCTATGTGCGTCAATTACGGAGTTTCAACTGGTTTTCTAACATTATGGGCGCGCAGCTTGACGCGAAATATTCGGCGATAAGTTTGGGGTCATTTGTATCTGCGGCCTCTCGTGCACGCGTAAGACAGGCGGCTGTCACGCCCGGTGACAGCACCGCATAAAATACTTTGAAAAACAACCACAGCGTAAAAATCACACCGAAGGCACTATATATATACTTCATTTATGTGCTTTCTGAAAAGCTTATGCGTGGTTTTTTAACAGCCAACCAATGATCCGAAGTTCACCATCCTAGATAGTCTGGATTTTCTAAGTTCTTAACCGTGGACACAAATGCCCTTTTAAATGGTAACACCTACGAGATTTCAAAACCCGAATGACAGGTAAGTCCACAATACGGTTATTTTGCAGACGAGGGCATTGTAAACCCTGAATACCTAAAGCACAAACCCCTACCGGCGGCGCGGTCCCTGCCCCTCGTCCACCGGAATGGCAATCGGTTGCAACTCCACGATCAGCGGATCACGCTTGCCACCTTTGGGTTCGTCGTCTTTTTCCATCCGCATGATGGCGATGGCGAATTGCACGCCGGCGAACACGATGCCGTTGAACATGAACAGCATCACGGCGGCGACCCAGCCCATGCTGGAGGTGCTGACCAGATGCCACATATTCGCGATGTTCAGATACAGCATTGTGCCGACAAAAACGCCGGACAGGGCAAAGCCGAACAGGACGTTGCGGATATAAAGGCTGATCAGTTTGGGCATTGGTCACATTCCTTGGCTAGATGCGCTAAGGGCAGTTTAGCAAAGGTTGGAATGATTCCAAGGGGATTCTTGTCGCATTCGGCGAAAGCTGCTCAAAACGCCTCGGGCTTGGCCTCGCGCGCCATATGGTCCAGCACGGCGTTGACGAATTTGGGTTCGCGGCCATCGGGAAAGAATGCCTTGGCCACATCCACATATTCGTTGATCACCACCTTGGGCGGCGTGTCCATGCGCAGCAGTTCGGCACCGGCGGCGCGAAACAGGGCGCGCAGGGTCGGGTCAATGCGTTTCAGGGGCCATTTGGCCACCAGCGCGCGGTCGGTCATCTGGTCGATCGGCCCTTGCGCATCAACCGCATTTTCCAGCAGGTCACGGAACAGGTTGACGTTGCCTTCGGCCATTTCATCGCCGTCATAGGTGGCGCCGAAACGGTGGTCTTCGAATTCCTGACGCACGGCGTCGATGGTTTGGGCGGAATGCTCCATCTGAAACAGCGCCTGCACCGCATAAAGCCGTGCGGCAGATTTCATTTGGCGTTTATCGGTCATGCTGTATCAGGTCCGTTGTCTGGGCCGCCATCGGCCATCAGGAATTCTTCGGAGGCGGGTTTGAACCCGATCCCTTTTGTCTCGCGGCCCCATTTGCGCGACAATGCCACCAGATGCAAGGCCGCAATTGCAGCACCGCCACCTTTGTTCTGATCGGCGGGGTCGGCACGGACCTCGGCCTGACCACGATTTTCGACCGTCAGGATGCCGTTGCCGATGCAGATACCGGCCAGCCCCATCTGCGCCAACATCCGGCTGCTGTCGTTGCAGACGGTATCATAATGGGTGGTTTCGCCCCGAATAACACAGCCC
>WGBJ01000407.1 GCA_015494385.1 Marinosulfonomonas sp. | reverse complement strand
CCTCGGGCATCAGGGCAAAGCGCAGCGACTGCCCCGCCTCCAGCAACGGCAGCGCCAGATCAATCAGCCGCAACGCCGCCTGCAAACCGGCGCGGTCCCCGTCCAGTGCGATCACCGGCTCGGGCGATACCCGCCACATCATTTGCAACTGGCTCTCGGTAATTGCAGTGCCCAGCGGAGCAACACAGGCCGCGAACCCCGCCTCGACCAGCGCGATCACGTCCATATATCCCTCGGCCACAATCAGCGGTGCACCTTTGCCCGCCGCTTCGCGCGCAGGGCCGTGGTTATACAGGCTACGGCCCTTGTCGAACAATTCCGTTTCCGGCGAATTCAGATATTTCGCCCGCGCATTCGGGTCCATCGCCCGTCCGCCCAGCGCAATCGCCCGCCCGCGTGCATCCCGAATGGGGAAAATAATCCGGCCCCTGAACCGGTCATAAGGCGCGCGCCCATCATCAGGCCGCGCCGCCAGTCCGGCATCAATCACCAGATCCGCCGCCACACCTTTGCCGGTCAGATGGGCAAACACCCCTTGACGCGTATCGGGGGCAAAGCCGATCTCCCAGCGATCCTGCGCCGCCTCGCTCAGACCCCGCCCCGCCAGATAATCCCGCGCAGCCCCTGCCGCGGCTGTCTTTAACTGAAGGCGGTAATATTGCACCGCCTGCTCCATCACCTCGGCCAGTTGCGTGCGTTTGTCCGCCTTGGCCTGCGCCGCCGGATCGCGTTTGGGCACCGGCATACCGGCCTCGCGGGCGATAATCTCGACCGCCTCCATAAAGCCGACATTCTCGGTTTCCCGCACAAAGGAAATCGCATCCCCCTTGGCATGGCAGCCAAAGCAGTAATAAAACCCTTTGCGGTCATCCACATGAAAACTGGCGGTTTTTTCCTGATGGAAGGGGCAAGGCGCCCACATATCACCCTTGGCCTGATTGGATTTGCGGCTGTCCCACATCACCTTGCGCCCGACAACATCAGACAGGCTGATGCGGGTGCGCAATTCATCAAGGAAACCGGGTGGCAGACTCATAGACGTATTTACCCATTATCCGAACCCCGCCGCAAGGCACTTGGCGCATTACATCTTTGTTCTATAAATATCTGCGCCGCAGGCAAGAATCTCTTATCGCGCCGCCACCAACCGCATCGCATTTTGCAATTCATCCACCAGCGTTTTCGCCATCGAGCGCATAACCATGATCTGGAACACCTCGCCCCCGACCCGCGTCATCGATACCTGCAGATGCTGCAACTGCGTGCGCACCGTCTGCCCGCGTTTGAAACGGGCGGCGCGCATATCGACCGGCACCAGCCGCGCCAGCACATCTTCAGCCAGCGCCCCCTGCAATCGCAACACCGCCCAGCCGTCCGACTGCTCCACCACGGCGGCAAATTCCGACAGTCGCGCATCCGGCGCAGGGCCGATCAGCATCGCCTGGTCCAGCCCGAACCAGACAAGCCGCGCGCCCTCTTTGCCCGTGGCCCGCCCTGCCGCCGGAAACGCCATCCCGTGCGCGGATTTCATCGCTGCCGACAAGGGTTTTTCCTGCCCCTTATAGGGCGAAATCAGGTGCATCGGCTCGGGTGGGGCGGCAATAATCCGGCAGCCCACCACCTCAACCGGCAACAGCCCCTCAAATGCGGATTTTTCCATCAGTTCAACCACGGCACCGCCCCCCGTCAGGATCATAAAACACCGGATCACAAACCACACAGGCCGTGCGTACCCTGCGTAAATGGTCAACTATATCAATCACTTCGCCATGCCGCGCGCGCCCGTTCTGCAACATCGCCAGCGCAATCGGGTGGCCCAGCGTGGGCGAATAACAGGGGCTGGTGACGAACCCCTGATCATTGTCCGAAACTGCCTCGCCCCCCTGCATAAACAGATGCGCCCCCGCCGTCATCAGCTTGGCCGCGCCCGCCGGTTTCAGCCCGACCAACTGTTCGCGCAACGGCCCCTTCAGACCGGGCCGCTCCGCCATCACCTTGCCGATACAATCCTTGGCAGGCGAAATCATCCGCGCCATCCCCAGATCAAACGCCGTGGCCCGCCCGTGGATTTCCGCGTGGGTCAAAAACCCCTTTTCAATCCGCAACACATTCAGCGCCTCAAGCCCGTAGGCCCCGCCGCCCAACGCCTGCGCCCGTTCCAGCAGCAGATCAAACAGCGCCGCGCCAAACCGCGCAGGCACCGCGACTTCATAGGCATGTTCGCCGGAATAGGAAATGCGGAACAGGCGCGCATCCACGCCTTTGATCCGCACCTCGCCACAGGCCATAAAGGGGAAGCTGTCATTCTCAATCTGCACCTCAAGCAGCCCGTTCAGCAACTCGCGCGATTTCGGCCCCGCCACGGCGAATTGCGCCCATTGCTCGGTGGTCGAGGTAATCCGCACATCCCAATCAGGCCGCAAGCCCTGCAACACAAACTCCATATGCCGCATCACCTGAGCCGCCGCTGCCGTGGTCGTCGTCACCACGAAATGCTGCGGCCCCAGCCGCGCACAGGTGCCGTCGTCCATCACCATCCCGTCCTCGCGCAGCATCAGGCCATAGCGCACGCGCCCGACCTTTAGCGATGACATCCGGTTGGTGTAGATGAAATCCAGAAACGCTGCGGCATCCGGCCCCTGAACGTCAATCTTGCCAAGGGTGGACACATCGCACACGCCCACGGCACCCCGCACCATCGCCACCTCGCGATCACAGGCCTGCCGCCATGTGCTTTCCCCTTTGCGCGGGAAATAGGACGGGCGATACCACAGCCCCGCCTCGATCATCGGCGCGCCCAGTTCCAGTGACCTGTCATGGCTGGTCATAAAGCGTTCCGGCGCAAACCCCTTGCCCGCGCCCGCGCTACCCGTGGCGGCAATCGGCACCGGCACATAGGGCGGGCGGAACGTGGTTGTGCCGGTTGCGGCAATGCTGCGCCCCGTGGCATCGGCCAGCACAGCCAGCGCCCCGACGTTGGAGTTCTTGCCCTGATCCGGCGCCATGCCCTGCGTGGTGAACCGCTTCATATGCTCGCTTGATGCCAGATTTTCCCGCGCCGACAATTCCACATCCTTGGTGGTCACATCATTGGCAAAATCCAGCCACGCCCGTTTTCTCCCTTTCACCTGCCACAGCGGCGTGATGGCAAATTCGGCATCCCCCGCCACCGGCAGCGGCATCGAGGGGGCTTTCATCCCCAGCGCCTTCAGCGCCTCTTTGGCGCGGAACACACCTGATTTCAGCGCGCCTTTGGTGCTGAACACCCCGCCCGCTGCGCCTGCCACATGCAGGCCCGCGCAATTCTTGGGATCAGGCACAAAGGCGTGGATGCTGTCGTTCCAAACGGGTCGTCCACCCAGATGGCAACTTAGGTGTAGCGTCGGGTTCCAACCGCCTGACATCGCCAGACAATCCGCCTCGATCACCTCAACCCCGCTGGCGGTTTGCACATGCACTTCGCCCAGTGATTTACGGCCACGGGTGTTGATGACCTGCGCGCCGGTGAACAGCGGGAAATCCCCCGTCACGGTGGCATTGGCGCGGCTGTCGATCAGCGCCACCACCTCGACACCGGCCTCTTGCAGGTCATGTGCCGTGCGGTGGGCATCATTGTTGTTGCCAAACACCGCCACCTTTTGTCCTGCCGCCACACCCCAGCGGTTCAGGTAGGAGCGCACCGCGCCCGCCATCATCACCCCGGGCCTGTCGTTCATCGGAAAGGCCACGGGACGTTCCAGCGCCCCCGTGGCCAGCACCGCCTGTTTCGCCGTGATCCGCCAGAAGGCCTCTAGCGGGGCATCGGGTGCAGGGTTGGCCAGATGGGTTGTGACCTGTTCCAGCGCGCCATAGGTGCCACCGTCAAACACGCCCGTTACCGTGGTGCGCGACATCAGGCGCACGTTGTCCATCGCCGCCAATTCGTCCAGCACACGGGCAACCCAGATGTGGGCTGCCTCGCCGTCCAGTGGCTCGGTCTCGGCCAGCAGGCGCCCGCCCATGCGGCTGTCCTCATCCGCCAAGATCACATCCGCACCGGCCCGCGCCGCTGTCAGCGCCGCCATCAAACCGGCTGGCCCAGCACCAATCACCAGCAGATCGCAGAACGCATAGGCCTGTTCATACCGCGCCGTATCGGGTTCCCCCGACAGCGCCCCAAGGCCGGCCGAGCGCCGGATAATCGGCTCGTAAACCCGCTGCCAAAAGGATTTCGGCCACATAAAGGTTTTGTAATAGAACCCCGCCGACAGGAACCGCGAGAACAGATCATTCACCGCCATCACATCAAAATTCAGCGATGGCCAGCGGTTCTGGCTGACCGCTTCCAACCCTTCGTAAATCTCTTGCGTTGTGGCGCGCAGATTGGGCGTGGCACCGGACCCCTGCCCGACTGTCACCAGCGCATTTGGCTCCTCGGACCCCGCCGTCAGTAGCCCGCGCGGGCGGTGGTATTTGAAGGACCGGCCAACCACTCGCACCCCGTTTGCCAGTAGGGCCGAGGCCAATGTGTCGCCCGCAAACCCGTGGTAGCGCTGCCCGTCAAAGGCAAAGGGCACAGTCACGCTGCGGTCGATCAGACCTTTCCCATCAATCCGCATGACCGCCCCCGTTTTTCGCCAGTGTGACGTTCAGGATTTCATGAGTCACCGTGTTGCGCTGAACCAGCAACCACGCACCGCAGCCATATTCGTGTTGCCATAGATCACGGGTCACACCGGCGGGGTTGTCGCGGGTATAAAGGTAGTCGTCCCATGCGGCAGGCCCCGCATCGGGTGCGGGGCGCATCAAGGCCACATCGGCGCCCTGATAATAGAATTC
This sequence comes from Marinosulfonomonas sp., assembly GCA_015494385.1. Classification (GTDB taxonomy): domain Bacteria; phylum Pseudomonadota; class Alphaproteobacteria; order Rhodobacterales; family Rhodobacteraceae; genus Profundibacter. The sequence continues at coordinate 1,396 of WGBJ01000407.1, read as the reverse complement.
CCGCAGGTCGCGTTCACCGCATAAGGGGCATTTGATCCGCATGGCTATTTCCCCGTCCTAATGCAAATTATGCTGGGCACCGGTCCCCTCCTCGTCAATCAGGTGGCCGGTCTTGAACCGCTCCAGCATATATTTTTCCGCCGTTTGATACGGGCTGCCGGTGGCGATCAGGTGGGCAAAGGCCCAGCCCGAACCCGGCACCGCCTTGAACCCGCCGTAACACCAGCCCGCATTCAGGAACAGCCCATCGATATGGGTTTTGTCGATGATCGGCGAGCCATCGGGGGACATATCCATGATCCCGCCCCAACTGCGCAGGGCGCGCGACTTGCCGATCATCGGCATCAACGTCATCGCCGCCTGTGTCACCTGTTCGGCGCGGGGCAGATTGCCGCGTTGGGCGTATGAGGCGTAGAAATCCAGATCACCACCAAACACCAAACCGCCCTTGTCTGACTGGCTGATGTAAAAGTGGCCCATACCAAAACTGATCACCGAGTCGATCACCGGCTTTAGCCCCTCGGTGACAAAAGCCTGCAACAGATGGCTTTCGATCGGCAGACGCATCCCGGCCATAGCCGCCACCTGAGAGGAGCGCCCGGCCACCACAATACCGACCTTTTTCGCCCGAATGGCGCCGCGTGTGGTCTGCACCCCGCGCACACGGCCATTTTCCACATCAATCCCCGTGACCTCGCAATTCTGGATCAGGTCAACGCCGCGCTGGTCCGCCCCACGGGCATAGCCCCACGCCACCGCATCATGACGCGCGGTGCCGCCACGGGCGTGGTACAAAGCACCGTGAATGGGAAAGCGGGCGTTGTCATAATCCAGATAGGGCAGACGTTTGCGCAAGGCGGTCTGATCCAGCAACACCGCATCATCGCCCTGATTGACAATCGCATTGCCCGCGCGGGCGTAATGATCGCGCTGGCCATCGGAATGGAACAGCCGGTAGACCCCGCGTTGCGACAGCATCACGTTATAGTTCAGCTCTGCCGACAGCCCTTCCCACAGTTTCAGCGAATGGGAGTAAAACCCGGAATTGCCAGGCAGCGAATAATCGGCCCGCACAATGGTGGTGTTGCGCCCTACATTGCCGCCACCAAGATAGCCCTTTTCCAGCACCGCAATATTGGTCAGCCCGTGGTTTTTGGCCAGATAATAGGCGGTGGACAGCCCATGCCCGCCGCCGCCAATCAGGATGATGTCATATTCGGATTTCGGTGCCGGATCGCGCCACTGGGGTTTCCAGCCCTTGTTGCCGCTCAAACCCTGCCGCAACACCTGCCAACCCGAAAATCGCATGACCACCCCCGAAAATAATTCATGTGTACTCAAGCAATTTCGCGGCCGGTTTTCAATGGCAAGCGGCAGAAAAACCGCCGCTTGCCGG
>WGBJ01000406.1 GCA_015494385.1 Marinosulfonomonas sp. | reverse complement strand
GGTTTATACCTCGGCCTTTGGCGGCGTTTACGAAAGCATCGACCAGATATTGATGAGCCGCCATTTCCATCCGGACAACAACAACCGAATGGGGGAAATGGAGTATTTCAGCGTCTACAATGACCACATCACCGACGGGTCACACGACGAGGCGCCTTATAACAAGCTGGCCTCGGACCACGGGCAGATCATGGCACATATGCAACTGTTTGACGCGGGGTAAGGTATACCTGACTAGGTAAATTCTCCTTAAACTGGTAATCTGGACCCAGCTTGGTTATCTGGCCCCGGTTCGCGCGTCCCCTCCCAACGTGCAACCGGGGCTTTTTCTTGCGGATTTAATTGACATTGCAAACTACTTTCCCTGATACTGCACGAGAACAGGGAGGAAACAGATGCGCACGCAAGTTGCCATTATCGGCGGCGGCCCTTCGGGGCTGTTGTTAAGCCAGCTATTGCACCGCAAGGGCATTGATACCGTGGTGCTGGAACGCAAAACCCGCGACTATGTGCTGGGGCGCATTCGGGCGGGGGTGCTTGAGGTCGGCTTTGTCAATCTGATGCGCGAGGCCGGTGTGACCACGCGGATGGATGCCGAAAGCTTTACCCATGATGGCACCTGCATTGCCTACGGAAACACCCGGTTCCGCATTGATTTCAAGGCGCTGACCGGCACCTCGGTTGTGGTTTACGGCCAGACCGAGCTAACCCGCGATCTGTATGACGCACGGCAGGCGATGGGCGGGAAGATCATTTTCAACACCGAAAACGTGCAGATCCACGGGGCCGATACCGAGGCGCCCTACATCACCTATGACGCAGGGCAAGGCGAGCAACGGATCGACTGTGATTACATCGCCGGTTGCGACGGGTTTCACGGGGTCAGCCGCCCGACCATCCCCGACACGATCCGCCGTGATTATGAAAAGGCCTACCCCTTTGGCTGGCTCGGGGTGCTGTCGGAAACCCCGCCGGTGCATCACGAATTGATCTACTCCAGCTCGGAGCGCGGCTTTGCCCTGTGTTCCATGCGGCACGCCAACCTGTCGCGCTACTACATTCAGGTGCCTTTGTCCGACGGGGTGGAAAAATGGAGTGACGCGGCCTTTTGGGATGAATTGAAACGCCGCCTGCCCGAAGATGTGGCCGAGCGGCTGATCACCGGCCCGTCAATCGAGAAATCCATCGCCCCGCTGCGCAGTTTCGTCACCGAACCCATGCGCTGGGGCCGTTTGTTTTTATGCGGGGATGCCGCCCATATCGTGCCGCCGACCGGCGCCAAAGGGCTGAATACGGCGGCCTCGGACATTCATTATTTGTATAACGCCCTGATTGCCGCCTATCATGACAAGGATATTGATGGGCTTGCACGCTATTCCGACCGTGCGCTGGCCCGTATCTGGAAGGCCGAAAGGTTCAGCTGGTGGATGACAAACCTGCTGCACCGCTTCCCCGATCAAAGCGCGTTTGATCTGAAAATGCAGCGCGCGGATCAGGAACTTCTGGCCGAAAACGAAGCCGCACAAAAGGTGCTGGCGCAAAATTATGTGGGGTTGCCGTACTGATGCAGATGGTGGAATTGAACGGAATTGCGGTGCATTACGCCGATCAGGGCGACCCGAACGGCGCACCTGTGGTGTTTTCCAATTCTCTGGGCACGGATTTCCGGCTGTGGGATCAGTTGATGCCGCATCTGCCCAAGGGCTTGCGTCTGATCCGGTACGATACGCGCGGCCACGGGCTGACCGCTGCGTCGGCTGGTGATTACTTCATGGGTGATCTGGTCGGGGATGCGGCGGCACTGCTGGACCATCTGGGGGTGAAAAACTGCATCTTTGTCGGCCTGTCCATCGGCGGCATGATCGCGCAGGGGCTGGCGGCGGAACGGCTGGATCTGGTGCGCGGGCTGGTGCTGTCCAATACAGCCGCCAAAATCGGCACCACTGCGATGTGGCACGACCGGATGGAGGCCGTGCGCAAGGGCGGGATCGCAGCACTGGAAGCCGCCATTCTGGAACGCTGGCTGTCACCGCGCTGGCGTCGGGAAAATCCGGTCGAACTGGCGGGCTGGCGACATATGTTGTGCCGCACACCGGTTGACGGGTATCTGGGCTGCTCGGCCGCGATTGCCGAAACAGACCTGTTTGACAGCACCGCGCGGCTGACCCTTCCCACGCTGGCGATTGCCGGGTCCGAAGATGGCTCCACCCCGCCCGATCTGGTGCGTGAAACCGCCGATCTGGTGAAAGGCTCGAAATTCCATCTGATCCGTGGCGCGGGCCATTTGCCCTGTGTGGAAAAGCCCGAGGAATACGCCGCCGTCCTAACCACTTTTCTAGAGGAGCAAGGCCATGTCTGAACGTTATGACAAAGGCATGGAAACGCGCCGCGCGGTGCTGGGAAATGACCATGTGGACCGCGCCGAACTGGCCAAAACCCCGTTTGATGCACCTTTTCAGGAAATGATCACCGAGGGCGCATGGGGCAGCCTTTGGGCCTCGGACACCATCAGCAAACGCGACCGGTCCCTGATCACGCTGGCGCTGCTGGCCGCCGGCGGCCACTGGGACGAAGTCGCCATGCACATCCGCGCCACAGCCAATACGGGCGCGACACCCGCAGAGGTGCGCGAGGCCTTCATGCATGTCGCCATCTACGCCGGCGTGCCCGCCGCCAACCACGCCCTGAAAATCGCCAAGGCCACCTACGCCGAAATGGGAGTCGAGATATGAAACCCGCCGAATACTACATGCGCGACCGCCTGCATCATCCGCCTGCGAAATCGGAAAACTACAAAACATCCGTCACCCGCTCGCCGCAATACGCGCTGTTGTCGCTGGAAAATTCCCTGTCGGAAATCACCGGTCCGGTGTTCAGCCACAGTGACATCGACCCGCTGGACAATGATCTGCTGAAAAACTACAGCCACGGCGGCGATCCGATTGGCGAACGCATCATCGTGCATGGCCGCGTTCTGGATGAAAACGCCCGCCCTGTGCCCAATACCTTGGTGGAAATCTGGCAGGCCAATGCGGGCGGACGGTACCGGCATAAAAAGGACACCTACCTTGCCCCGATCGACCCCAATTTCGGTGGCTGCGGGCGCACCATGACGGATGCCGACGGTTACTATTATTTTCGCACCGTGAAACCGGGCGCCTATCCGTGGCGCAACTGGGTCAACAACTGGCGGCCCGCGCATATCCATTTCTCGATCTTCGGCGCGGCGTTCGCCCAGCGGCTGATCACGCAACTGTATTTCGAGGGCGACCCCCTAATCGCCAAATGCCCGATCGTGCAGACCGTGCCGGATGCCGGGGCGATTGAACAACTGGTCGCGAAGCTGGACATGAATGCCAGCGTGCCGCTGGACAGCATTGCCTATCGTTTCGACATCGTGCTGCGCGGGCGGCGCTCGACCCTGTTTGAAAACCGGCTGGAGGGGAACTGATGAAATACCTGAAAGAAACCCCTTCGCAAACCGCTGGCCCCTATGTCCACATCGGCCTTGCCCCGCGTGCGGCTGGGTTTGACATTTTCAAACAGGAACTGGGCCGGGACATCGCCGGACCCAACGCCAAAGGCGAACGCATCCGCGTTGAAGGCTGCGTTTATGACGGCACCGGCGCCCCCATCAAGGATGTGCTGATCGAGGCATGGCAGGCCAATGCGGACGGCCATTATGCCCACCCCGAGGACGGGCGCGAAATCGAAGACGGCTTTCGCGGCTGGGGGCGGGTAATCACCGATTTTGACACCGGTCATTGGGGTTTTGACACCATCAAACCGGGTGCCACACCGGGCCGCAATGGCACCACGCAGGCCCCGCATATCAACCTGTGGATCGTGGCGCGGGGCATCAACCTTGGCCTGAACACGCGGATGTATTTTTCAGACGAGGACAACAGCACCGACCCCGTGCTGAACCTGATCGAACAGTCCCACCGCCGCCAGACCCTGATTGCCACCCGCAGCCAAGGCGACAAAGGCGTGACATACCGCTTCGACATCCGCATACAGGGGCCGGACGAAACCGTGTTTCTGGATATTTGAGCGATGACAAATCCCTGCATCATCTGCGTGGCGATCACCGGATCGGTAGCGCAAAAATCCGACAATCCGGCGGTGCCCGTTACCATTGCCGAACAAATCGAAAGCACCCACGCGGCGTATCAAGCAGGCGCGTCCATCGCCCATTGCCATGTGCGCAATGATGATGGCTCGCCCACCTCCGACCCCGACCGTTTCGCCCTGCTGATGGAGGGCATCCGCGCCCATTGCCCCGATATGATCGTGCAGTTTTCCACCGGCGGACGTTCCGGTGCGGGGGTTGAGCGCGGCGGTATGCTGCCCCTGCGCCCCGATATGGCCTCGCTCACTGTCGGCTCCAACAACTTCCCCACCCGCGTTTACGAAAACCCGCCCGATCTGGTCGATTGGCTGGCGGGCGAGATGCTGAAATACGACATCAAGCCCGAGATCGAGGCCTTTGATCTGAGCCACATCTTTCAGGCCGTGGCGATGGCACAGGATGGGCGGCTGAAATCCCCGCTTTATGTGCAATTCGTGATGGGGGTCAAGAACGCGATGCCGGTGGATAAAGAGGTGTTCGATTTCTACATCCGCACGCTAAAACGCCTTGCCCCCGATGCCCAGTGGTGCGGTGCCGGAGTCGGTGCAGGGCAGATCAAAATCAACGAATGGTCCATCGCTGCCGGTGGCCACACCCGCACGGGGCTTGAGGATAACATCCGGCTGGACCGCAACACACTGGCCCCGTCAAACGCCGCATTGGTCGCCCGCGCCGCTGATCTTTGCGCCAAATACGACCGCCCCGTCGCGACCGCCAAACAGGCGCGCGCTATCCTTGGACTGGAGCGCTAGATGGCCGTCACCCCCTTTGATAGCGCCATGATGCGCGGGTTGTTCGGCGATGATGACATCGCCCGCCTGTTCACCGACAGCGCCGAGGTGCGCGCGATGCTGCTGGTCGAAGGGGCATTGGCACAGGCGCAGGGGGAACTGGGGGTGATCCCGTCCGACTCCGCGGCCTTTATCAAACGCGCGGTGATGGAGGTGCAGATTGATCCCGCCGGATTATCCCCCGAAACGGGCGTGAATGCGGTGGTGGTTCCGGCGCTGGTCAAGGCCTTTCACGCCGCAACGGACGCACCGGAACACGCGCAGTATTTCCACTGGGGCGCAACCTC
>WGBJ01000405.1 GCA_015494385.1 Marinosulfonomonas sp. | reverse complement strand
TCATCGCACTGTTCTATACGGCCGAACTGAAAATCGACTATCTGCTGATGGCGCTGGTCCCGCTGGCCGCCATGTTCTGGCTGAACCGGCAAGGCACGCACCGTGTGGCCCCGATGCTGTTGCTGGGCGTTATTCTGTGGGTTCTGGTGCTGAAATCCGGCGTTCATGCGACCGTGGCGGGGGTTCTGACCGCGTTCTTCATTCCGATAAAAGACAAGTTCGGCAAATCCCCTCTGCACGCGCTGGAACACGGGTTGGCGCCCTATGTGCTGTATCTGATCGTGCCGATCTTTGCCTTTGCCAATGCCGGTGTGGTGCTGCAAGGGCTGACCCCCGCCGATCTGCTGGCACCATTGCCACTGGGCATTTCGCTGGGGCTGTTTCTGGGCAAACAGGCGGGTGTTCTGGGCGCGGTGTACCTGATGGTCAAGTTCGGCTTTGCCCGACTGCCCAGCGGGGCAAACTGGGGCCATATCTATGGCGTGGCCTGTCTGGCAGGGATCGGGTTCACCATGTCGCTGTTTATCGGCTCGCTCAGCTTTAGCGATCCGGCGCTGATGAATCAGGTGCGCCTTGGGGTGCTGGCCGGATCACTGGTCTCGGCTGTGCTGGGCTATGGTGTGTTGCGGTTTATGCGGGCACCAAAAGAGGCACCCGCACAGGTCTGATTTCTAGCCCTTTGCTTCACGCAAAATCTGCAGGATGTCCTGCGCGGCCTCGGGGATGTTTGTCCCGGGGCCAAAGATCGCCTTAACGCCGGCGTCATACAGGAACTGGTAGTCCTGCTGCGGAATGACCCCGCCACAGATCACGATGATGTCGTCGGCACCGGCTTCCTTCAGGGCCTGCACCAGCTTGGGCGCCAGCGTTTTATGCCCTGCCGCCTGCGATGAAATCCCGACCACATGCACGTCATTGTCGACCGCATCCTGCGCCGCCTCTTCCGGGGTCTGGAACAGCGGGCCAACATCCACGTCAAAACCGATATCGGCAAAAGCCGTGGCAATCACCTTGGCCCCGCGGTCGTGTCCGTCCTGCCCCATCTTGACCACCAGCATACGCGGGCGGCGGCCCTCGGCCTCGGCAAATTCCTCAACCGATTTCTGGATTGCGGCAAAGCCTTCGTCACCCTCGTAAGCCGCGCCATAGACACCGGCGAGGGTTTTAACCTCGGCGCGGTGCCGTCCGAATGTTTTTTCCATCGCCATACTGATTTCCCCCACTGTTGCCCGCGCCCGCGCCGCGTCAATCGCGATTTCCAGCAGGTTGCCCTGCCCCGATGCTGCCGCCTGCTCCAGCGCCAAAAGCGCGGCATCACAGGCCGCCTGATCGCGGGTGCTGCGGATTTCTTTCAGGCGTTCCACCTGACTTTCGCGCACCGCCACGTTGTCCACATCCAGAATGTCGATCGCATCTTCCTTGTCCAGACGGAATTTGTTCACGCCGACGATCACCTCGTCGCCGCGATCCACCGCCGCTTGCCGCCGCGCGGCGGCTTCCTCGATCCGCAGCTTGGGCATGCCGGACGCCACCGCCTTGGTCATGCCGCCCATTGCGTCGACCTCTTCGATGATTTTCCAGGCTTCATCCGCCAGATTGGCGGTCAGTTTTTCAACGTAATAGGATCCTGCCAGCGGATCGACCACTTTGGTCACGCCGGTTTCATTTTGCAGGATCAACTGGGTGTTGCGGGCAATTCGGGACGAGAAATCCGTTGGCAAAGCAATGGCTTCGTCAAAAGAATTCGTGTGCAGCGATTGCGTGCCGCCCAGCACCGCGCTCATCGCTTCATAAGCGGTGCGCACGATGTTGTTGTAAGGGTCCTGTTCCTGCAAGGACACGCCGGAGGTCTGGCAATGGGTGCGCAGCATCAGGGATTTTTCCGACTTCGGATTGAATTCGGACATGATCTTGTGCCACAGGAACCTCGCGGCACGCAGTTTGGCGGCTTCCATGAAGAAATTCATGCCGATGGCGAAAAAGAAGCTCAACCGCCCCGCGAAGGCATCCACATCCATGCCCCGCGCCAGCGCCGCGCGGACATATTCGCGCCCGTCGGCCAGTGTGAAGGCCAGCTCCTGCACAAGGTTCGCGCCGGCCTCTTGCATGTGATAGCCGGAAATCGAGATCGAATTGAAACGCGGCATGTTGTTCGAGGTGTATTCGATAATGTCCGAAACGATCCGCATGCTGGGTTCGGGCGGATAGATATAGGTGTTGCGCACCATGAATTCTTTTAGAACATCGTTCTGGATGGTGCCCGACAGGGCGGCGCGCTCCACCCCCTGTTCTTCGCCCGCGACGATGAAAGACGCCAGCACGGGGATCACCGCGCCGTTCATGGTCATCGAAACCGAAACCTTGTCCAGCGGGATGCCGTCAAACAGGATTTTCATATCCTCGACACTGTCGATCGCCACACCGGCCTTGCCCACATCGCCTACAACACGCGGGTGATCGGAATCATAGCCGCGGTGCGTGGCCAGATCAAAGGCGACAGAAACCCCCTGCTGCCCCGCCGCCAGCGCCTTGCGGTAAAACGCATTGCTTTCCTCGGCGGTGGAAAATCCGGCATATTGCCGGATCGTCCAGGGACGCCCCGTATACATGGTTGCGCGTGGCCCACGGGTGAACGGCACCTCGCCGGGCATGCTGCCCATATGGTCCAGCCCCACTGTGTCGTCCTCGGTATAGACCGGCTCCACGTCAATGCCTTCGGGCGTATGCCACGTCAGATCGTCCAGCGGCCGCCCGCGCAGCTCTTTTTCCGCGCGCTTAGCCCATGCTTCTTTCTTGTTGGTCATTGGAATGTCCTCTTTCCATTTCCCACGGCCGCAGATGTATCCCTGCTGGTCCGCTGTCTGTATTTTCCACATATGTCGCCAGCCCGTCCGCGCCCCCGCGCAGCCAGGCGATATCCTCGTCATACTGGCCCTGAAATGCCGCGATATGATCCGCGCCAAACGGCTGCCAGCGTGAATAGTCATCCGGCAATTGATCCGCCGCCGCATGATTGCCACGGTCCAGAAACACCTTGCGGATTTTGGCACAGCTTGGCGAAGCATTATGCCAGTCCCGCCGCCCGCGCATCATCACCGGCACCCGTCCATTATTGATCATTGCCAGTTGCTGATCGGACTGGCCCACAAAGCCCTCGAACGGCCAAACCAGCAGTTGCGCCGCCGGAAACACCGCCGCCACATCGCGGATCACATCCTGCCAGCGGCGTGACTGGGTGACCAGCCGGTCCAGCAGGCTGTCATCCGGCGCCTTCCAGCCCCGTTGCACCATAAACGCCAGCACCGAGGCCCAGTATTTGTCATAAGAGCGGATCGAGATCGCCACCCGCTTGCAGTGAAACCCGAAACCCGGGGCAAACCGGTCCAGCCGCGCCTGCGCATCCCCGTAGAGCCGTGCCGTTGACAGGTTATCCCACATCGTGCCGATCATGTTTTCCTCGCTCACCACCAGCGAAGCCAATCCGACCTGATCCAGCCGGTCCAGTTCCATCCGGATCAACCCGTTCGCACGATCCCCCCGCCGCTGCGCATCGCGGTTCACCTTGTCCGGCCGTTTCACCAGCCCCGAAAACAGGCCGGCACGTGTGCGGTTCGGCCCCCAGAATTCGGTGCCAATGTCATTCAGATGGTCCCGGTTATCCTCAAGATAGGTCTGGAACGTGGTGGTGCCGGTGCGATGGGCACCGATATGCAGGATAACATCCATAAGCCGCGAAACTCCGCCAATAAAGTGCAGTCTGTTTCCCGACCATAGGCCCAAAGGCATGATTATTGCCTTAACAGCCCCCATTTTGGCCTTTTGCGCGTATTGCCCCTTCGCATTTGGCCCTGCCGCCCCTATATCGGATAGGACAGGAGGGTCCATGAAACAGCTTTTTGCCTTTGTTATTATGGCACTATTTCCATTTACCGGTTTTGCACAAACAGCCACCGAAGACCCCGAACCGCTGATCATCACGGCAACGGACGAGGTTACGCTGGAGGATTTCATGTGGGTCGCCCGCCCGCTGGTCATCTTTGCCGATTCCCCGAAAGACCCGCGTTTCAAACAGCAAATGGCCTTTATCCAGGACCGGTTGGACGATCTGCGCACCCGCGATGTGGTGGTGATCACCGATACCGATCCATCCGGCGAAAGCCCGATACGACAGCGGTTGCGGCCACGCGGGTTCGGGCTGGTTCTGGTGGCCAAGGATGGCACGATCCTGTTGCGCAAGCCCAAGCCATGGACTGTGCGCGAAATCAGCCGGTCGATCGACAAACTGCCCGCCCGACAGGAAGAGATGCGCGAACGGCGCAAAGTGCCGCCGAAATAGCTGTCAGGCAAGAGATCCGGCCTGC
>WGBJ01000404.1 GCA_015494385.1 Marinosulfonomonas sp. | reverse complement strand
TTGACAAGCGTTGGTTTGCCGGGCTGCGGCCCGTTCACCGGCAGCACACCCAAACGGCGCGCCACTTCGGTATAGGCATCGGCCAGATTGCCCAGATCGCGGCGGAACACGTCCTTGTCCAGCTTTTCGCCGGTTTCAACGTCCCACAAACGGCAACTGTCGGGGCTGATTTCATCGGCCACGATCAGCCGCTGGAAATCACCCTCCCAGACACGGCCGATCTCGATCTTGAAATCAATCAGTTTGATGCCGACCGCCATCATCACGCCCGACATGAAATCATTCACCCGCAGCGCCAGCGACACGATATCGTCCAGATCCTGCTGGCTGGCCCAGCCAAAGGCGATGATATATTCTTCGGGCACCAGCGGGTCACCCAATGCGTCATCCTTATAGGAAAACTCGACTATCGGGCGGGGCAGTTGTGTGCCCTCCTCGATCCCCAGACGTTTGCTGATCGAACCAGCGGCCACATTACGCACGATCACTTCCAGCGGGATGATTTCCACCTGCCGGATCAATTGCTCACGCATATTCAGACGTTTGATGAAATGGGTCGGCACACCGATCTGCATCAACCCCTTCATAAAGAATTCGCTAAGACGGTTGTTCAACGCGCCCTTGCCGTCGATCACATCCATCTTCTCGGCGTTAAAGGCGGTGGCATCATCCTTGAAATATTGCACCAGAGTGCCAGGCTCGGGGCCTTCATACAGGATTTTGGCTTTGCCTTCGTAAATCATCTTGCGTCGCGACATGGGGTCTCCGATCCGGTCGGGGCAGAAATTAAGTGCCTGTTGCCCGCGCCTATACGACATGCCCTGCCATCCCGCAATCCCGCAATGGCAGGTTAGTGGCGATAAACTGTCGCTGCCCCCTTGCGATATGGCCCGCGCAAGGGCATATCAGGTAGGAACACGAACCTTTTTCCCAAGCGAGGATATAATGAGCACATTCGACGACCGCGAAACCGCCTTCGAGAACAAATACGCCCATGACGCCGAAATCCAGTTCAAGGTGAATGCGCGCACTCACAAGTTGTTGGGGCTTTGGGCCGCCGAAAAGCTGGGCAAATCCGGTGACGAGGCCGCGGCCTACGCCAAAGAAGTGGTTATTTCCGATCTGGAAGAAGCCGGTCACGAGGACGTCGTGCGCAAGGTTGCCGGTGATCTGGGCGACAAATCCAGCCCCGATGAAATCCGCGCAAAGATGAACGAACTGCTGGCCGTCGCCAAAGAGCAGATCATGTCAGAAGTCTGATAATTCAGCGCCTTGCAGGGCGATACTGAAGTAAATATGCGGGCGCTCCTGTCGGGGGCGCCCCTTTTTTATAGATCGAATTTTAGACGTTAAGCCCAAGGCAACCCTGCGCTGCTATCCCCACCCCTGTTCTGACGGGCAAAGGGGGCGCGATGCCAAAGGCGACACCATCCATTCTGGCCATGCAGGTCCGCAAATACGCCCCGCGCCAGGGGGTGTTGCTGCTATTGGCCGCCGGTTTCGTAGCGTTGTTTTACGAGCAGTTGTCGGCGCTCGACTTTTCGGCCATCTGGGGCGGTTTCCATGCAGTAGGTGCACTGCAATGGGCCGGTGCCCTGCTGGCCACGGGGTGCAGTTTCTGGGCCGTTGGCCGTTACGACGCGGTGGTGCACCGGATTTTGGCAACCGGAACCTGCGAAAAACAGGCCCGCCGCGCGGGAATCGCCGGAATCGCGATTTCACAAACGCTGGGCATGGGGGTTTTCACCGGTGCTCTGGTGCGCTGGCGGATGCTGCCGGAGGTGTCGCTATGGCAGGCCATGCGCCTGTCCGCCGCTGTGGCCCTGTCGTTTCTGGCGGGCTGGGCGGTGGTGACAGGCGTGGCTGTGGCGCTGTTTTCGCCCATGCTGTCGCCATGGTTCGCCCTTGTACCGCTGGCTGCGGTGGGCGTGTTGATCGTGGCCTCGGTGTTTGACCCGCCGCTGGCGCTGTTCAACCGGCATATCCAGTGGCCCACCCTGCCCGCGATAATGTCGATCATCGGCCTGTCCGTGCTGGATACAATGGCCGCAGCGGTGGCGCTCTATATCCTGCTGCCCGATGATGTCGTCATAAGTTTTGCCACGCTTTACCCCTCCTTCCTGCTGGCCCTTGGCGCCGCACTGGTTTCCGGCACCCCCGGCGGGGTTGGCCCGTTCGAAGTAACCCTGCTGGCACTGCTGCCCGATGTCGGGGCCGAACCGGTGCTGGGCGCGGTTCTGGCCTTTCGCGCGGTATATTACGCCCTACCTGCGCTGCTGGGGCTGGCCCTGCTGGCACGCGGTGCAAAACCGGCCACGCAAACACCGGCAATCCTGACCAAACCCGCCGCAATCCCGCATCTGAACAGCCTGATCGCCAACGCCCCCTTTGCCGAGGCCAACCTGCTGCGCCAAGGCAACAAAATGCTTTTGTCCCAAGATGATAGCACCGCTGCCCTGATCGTGGCCAGCGCCGGCGAAACCCTGACTGCCCTGCGGGATCCGCTCGGTCCACAGCATACGACAGACGCCCTGCAAACCCTGCGCCGTGCCGCTTTGGCCCAAGCGCGTATTCCCTGCCTTTACAAATGCAACGCCCGCACAGCGGCCCATGCCCGCCGCACGGGGTTTCGTGTTCTGCCCATCGCGCAAGAGGTCTGGCTGGACCCGCGCAAATTCACCCCCGACACCCCGAACCACCGCCAGTTGCGCCGCAAATTGCGCAAATCCGCAGCGGCTGGAATTATTGTCACGCGCCCCGATACCCTGCCCCTGCCGGAAATGGCGGCGATCTCGGGCGAATGGGTCCGGCAAAATGGTGGCGAGCGGCGGTTTTCAATGGGGGTTTTTGCCCGTGATTTTGTGCAAAGCCAGCGGGTCTATCTGGCGATGCAAAACGGGCAGTTGCAAGGGTTCATCACCCTGAACATCTGTCATACCGAATGGTCGCTGGACCTGATGCGCCAGCGCGTGGACGCCCCCGACGGCACCATGCACGCCTTGTTGATGCGGGCCATTCAGGATGCGGCCGCCGCCAACATCCCGCGCCTGTCGCTGGCCGCCCTGCCCTATCCGCAACAAAACCGGGTGCTGAAACGGATCCTGAAACAGGGCACCGGCAATGGCTTGCGACAGTTCAAGATGTCTTTTGCCCCGAACCGGCAAACCCTGTACATCGCCGCGCCAAATCGGGCCGCCCTGTGTATGGCCGGTTTCGACATTGCGCGGGCCATTTCCCCCGTTCTCCGTCCGCCTCAAGATCATTAT
>WGBJ01000403.1 GCA_015494385.1 Marinosulfonomonas sp. | reverse complement strand
TTTCTCCCACAAGGCGCGGCTGTTGTATTCTGGGACGCCCCATTCATCATCATGGTAAGAAATATATATCGGCTCGCGGCCGACCCATGCACATCTGTTTTCCATATTTCACCTGTTTTCCATTCGTTACGCGACATTCAGGCATTTTATTACAATTAGAACAAAATGTGAATCTTTACCTGTTGTTAGGCGCTATGGCCCCATTGTGCCCCTGCACGGGACGGAGAATCAAATGCCTTCAAACACCAATCCGACTAATCCAGATACGGCGGCAAGACTGGACAACCCGCTGGATTTCGCCACGCGCGAACGGGACAAGGATACGATCCAGATGGTTCGCGCGGCCTTGCAGCGCAAACAGGTGATGCTGGCCTATCAACCGGTCGTGCGCGCCGACGACACCCATGCACCTGCTTTTTACGAGGGGTTGATCCGCGTGCTGGACAATACCGGCCGCATAATTCCCGCGCGGGAATTCATTGAAGTGGTGGAAACCGATGAAATGGGGCGGATTCTGGATTGTCACGCGCTGGAACTGGGGCTGGTGGCACTGGCACAGGAACCCACATTGCGCCTGTCCATAAACATGTCTGCCCGCTCCATCGGCTATCCCCGCTGGATGAAAACCCTGAATCACGGGCTGTCACAGGATGAAACCATCGCGGAACGGCTTATTCTGGAAATTACGGAATCCTCGGCCATGCTGATGCCCGACATCGTCACGGCCTTTATGCGCGATCTGCAAGCACTGGGCATATCATTTGCACTGGATGATTTCGGCGCGGGTTTCACGGCCTTTCGGTTCCTCAAGAATTTCTACTTCGATATTGTCAAAATTGATGGCCAGTTCATCCGCAACATTCAGAATGACACAGATAATCAGGTGCTGACACAGGCGCTGGTTTCCATTGCGGAACAATTCGAAATGTTCACTGTAGCCGAATGTGTCGAAACCGCCGAAGATGCAGGTTTTCTTATGGAAATCGGCGTTGATTGCCTGCAGGGCTACTACTTTGGCGCACCGGCAACCAGACCACCCTGGCATATCAGTGAACAGGAAAAACGCGCCTGAACCGGCAAAACACACCTATTGCCGCATTGCATCAAACCTCCTAACACTTGGCACAACACGGGGGGCAAGGCAGGTCTGGCCTCTTCTAAATTTCCAGCAAAGAGGACAGTCAAAATGACAAATATCGTAATCGCATCCGCCGGCCGAACCGCGGTCGGCAGCTTCCTTGGATCCTTCGCCAACACACCCGCCCATGATCTGGGTGCCGCGGTTCTGGAAGGCATCGTCGAACGCGCAGGCATCGAAAAAGGCGAGGTTTCCGAAACCATCCTCGGGCAGGTTCTGACCGCCGGTCAGGGGCAAAACCCCGCCCGTCAGGCCCATATCAACGCCGGCCTGCCAATCGAATCCGCCGCTTGGGGCATCAATCAGGTTTGTGGTTCGGGCCTGCGGGCTGTGGCTTTGGCCGCCCAGCACATCCAGCTGGGGGACGCCGATATTGTAGCCGCTGGCGGTCAGGAAAACATGTCGCTTTCCCCCCATGTCGCCAACCTGCGCAAAGGCCAGAAAATGGGAGACATGCAATATATCGACAGCATGATCCGCGACGGGCTGTGGGATGCGTTCAACGGCTATCACATGGGCCAGACCGCCGAAAATGTCGCCAACCAGTGGCAGATCAGCCGCGAAATGCAGGACGAATTCGCCGTGGCCAGCCAGAACAAAGCCGAAGCAGCCCAAAAGGCCGGACGATTCGTTGATGAAATCATCCCCTTCACCGTGAAAACCCGCAAAGGCGAAACCGTGGTTGATTCGGATGAATACATCCGCCACGGCGCCACAATGGAAGCGATGCAAAAACTGCGCCCCGCCTTTGTGCGTGAAAACGGCAGTGTCACCGCCGCCAACGCCAGCGGTATCAACGATGGCGCCGCTGCCGTTTTGCTGATGTCCGCCGACAACGCCGAAAAGCGCGGCATCACTCCGATGGCTCGCATTGCTTCTTACGCTACTGTCGGCCTTGACCCGTCGATCATGGGTGTTGGGCCAATTGGTGCCAGCCGCAAAGCCCTTGAAATTGCAGGCTGGAAGCCCGAGGACTTGGATCTGGTCGAGGCAAACGAAGCCTTTGCCGCACAGGCCTGCGCCGTCAACAAGGACATGGGCTGGGATCCGGAAATCGTCAACGTCAACGGTGGCGCGATTGCCATCGGCCACCCGATTGGCGCCTCGGGCTGTCGCATCCTGAACACCCTGCTGTTTGAAATGGTCCGCCGCGACGCCAAAAAAGGTTTGGCAACTTTGTGCATCGGCGGCGGAATGGGTGTTGCGCTCTGCGTCGAACGCGGGTAAAGGAAATCCATCGCGCAAGAATGTTGCGCGATGGATCAACCTAGCGCAACTTGATTGCGCGCCCGATTTGGAGACGAACATGACCAGAGTTGCCCTTGTCACTGGCGGCACGCGCGGAATCGGCGCGGCCATTTCCATTGCCTTGCAGGACGCCGGATACAAAGTCGCGGCCACATACGCCGGCAACGACGATGCCGCCGCGGCCTTCACCAAGGACACGGGAATCGCCACCTACAAATGGTCGGTGGCTGACTATGACGCTTGTGTCGCCGGCATTGCACAGGTGGAATCCGATCTGGGTCCGGTGGAAATTCTGGTCAACAACGCCGGTATCACCCGCGATGGCATGTTCCACAAAATGACCCGCGAGCAGTGGCAAGAGGTGATGGACACCAACCTGAACGGCGTGTTCAACATGACCCATCCGGTCTGGAACGGGATGCGCGAGCGTAAATTCGGCCGCGTGATCAACATCAGTTCGATCAACGGGCAAAAGGGGCAGATGGGGCAGGCGAATTATTCCGCCGCCAAGGCAGGCGACATCGGCTTTACCAAGGCCTTGGCGCAGGAAGGTGCGTTCAAAGGCATCACCGTGAACACCATTTGCCCGGGTTACATCGGCACCGAAATGGTGATGGCCGTGCCGGAAAAGGTACGCGACAGCATCATCGCGCAAATCCCGGTGGGCCGCTTGGGCGAAGCCGATGAAATCGCCCGTTGCGTCACCTTTCTGGCCTCGGATGACTCCGGTTTCATCACAGGCTCGACCCTGACAGCCAACGGCGGGCAATATCTGACCTGAGCCACAGCCATTGCGCAAAAACCTGTTGGCGGGTAGCAAGAAAGCCCACCAACAGGAAAGCTCCATGACCCGCACCCGCGCCACCCAGATCGGTTTCATTGCAGTGCTGCTGTGGTCCCTGCTGGCACTGCTGACCGTGGGCACCGCCCCCGTGCCCCCCTTTCAACTGATCGCGATTTGCTTTGCCATTGGCGGCACAATCGGGTTGATCTGGAGTGCGGCCTCGGGCGGGTTGCCCCGCCTGCACCGGATCAACTGGCGCGTTTATGCCTTTGGCACGGCGGGGCTGTTTGGCTACCATTTTCTGTATTTTTCCGCCCTGCGCCTGGCCCCCGCTGCCGAGGCCGGTTTGATCGCCTATCTATGGCCACTGTTGATCGTGTTGTTTTCCGGCCTTTTGCCCGGGGAACATTTGCACAGAAACCACATTATCGGCGCGCTCATCAGCTTTGCAGGGGCGGCACTGATCGTTCTAAAGGGGGGCGCAGGATTTCAGGCCGAGGCATTCATCGGCTACGCGCTGGCCCTGCTTTGCGCTCTGACATGGGCGGGATATTCTGTTCTGTCGCGTCGTCTGGGCGATATCCCGACCGATAGCGTCGCCATTTTCTGCCTGTTGACCGCCGCCCTGTCCACACTGGCCCATCTGGCGCTGGAAACCACCGTTTGGCCCACCACCACGCTGGGATGGGGGGCAATCGTGGCCCTTGGCATCGGTCCTGTGGGACTGGCATTTTACGTCTGGGACATCGGCGTCAAGCAGGGCAATATCCAACTGCTGGGCGTCGCATCCTATGCGGCCCCGTTGTTGTCAACGCTGGTGCTGGTGGGTGCGGGAATAGCAAAACCCACATGGGCGCTGCTGTTGGCAGCCCTTTTGATCACTTTCGGCGCAGCCCTGGCGGCACGCGCCAAAGCCGCCGTGTCAGACAGTCCTGCTACGAGGTGAGACGCGAAATCTCTTCCTTAAGTCGCAGTTTCTGTTTCTTGAGATCGACGATATACAGGTCATCGGTGCCCGGGTTGCGCTGTTCCTGCTCAACCATTTCCGAGAGATTTTGATGTTTTTTGCGGAGTTCGTTTAGGTGTGAACTCATGGTCATAAGTCGTTCTCCCTTAGTTTGTTTTTACACATGTCTAGTCCATCATAGATGTGGCCGCATGTCACGAAAAACAAGAACACCCCCACCTGCATCCCTAGAAAACATTGGAAAACTTTATATTCCCTTAACGCGTTTCAAACGCCAAAGCGGCCCCGGTGCGCAAAACGGCGCGAATTTCGGCGGTATAGCTTTCGCGATCCCCGTCATGCGCGACGCCTTCATGCATCACCACCGGCGCCAGCAACCGGAACGCGGCACGCCCGCTTTTTCTAGCCTGCAGGATCACCAGATGCGCAGAGCGTCCCACGCGCGGGGCCAGTGGCAAAACGCGAACATTGCCCAGCCGATCATCCAGCGCAGTTAGCAGTGCGGGCAGGCGTTCGGCATCCTGAATAACGGTCAAGTGGCCCTTGGGTTTCAACCGCCGCGTTGCCGCGTCGATCCAGTCGACCAGCGGCGTTTCCTCGCCCAGTGCAGTTTCGCGGCCCGCATCCGTGGCCGCTGTGCCGCGATCGCGCAGGTAATAGGGCGGGTTGGCGATAACGTGGTCAAAGTTGCGCTGCAAAACGGATTCAGGCAGTTTGCGCAGGTCGGCGCAATGCACCGCCATATCATGCCCGTTTTCATTCGCATTACGCTGCGCCAGTTCGGCATAGTCCGGCTGCACCTCGACCCCCGTCA
>WGBJ01000402.1 GCA_015494385.1 Marinosulfonomonas sp. | reverse complement strand
CCAGCAGAACATAGAAGAACAGCACCCCGAACACCACGGTCCCGACAACGCCGATCGCAACCATCGTATCGGCCACCGCCGCCTGTTGCGGCGAGGCGGGGTTGTCGTAGCGGCCAAAGGTCAGCACTTCGAGCGTGCCGCGCCCGACCATGCCAAATGCATCGCGCACCCGCCACCAGAAGGCAAACAACCCCGAGGCCAGCGAGCCGCAGAACGTCAGCCCCAGCAGGGTGGATCTGTTGCGGGCAATAAACCCTTTGGATTGCAGTTTCATCGGCACATCACCCGCGCCGGAATGGCGCTGCGGGGATCATAAGAAGCTTTGCGGGGGAGTTTCAATGCTGAATTGGAACAGAGGGGCGCGCCCGACCCTGGGTGGGCGCCGGAGCGGTTTGCTTGCTCGGAATGGTGAAATAGCCCTGACGGTTGTGATACAGGAAGCGTTGCAGTTGCGCCCTCCCGTGGGAGGGTCGGGCGCGTCCCGGCGGTGCCCACCGTGACGATTCCAACCTACAGGAAACTCTGCGGATCAATATCAATAGCCAGCCGCACAGAATTCGGCACCCGCAACTGCCCGACCCACGCCCTCAACGCCGCCTGCAACGGCACCCCTTTGGCGGCCTTCACCAACAGGCGCACCCGATGACGTCCCCTGATCCGTGCAATCGGGGCCGGTGCGGGGCCGAACACCTGCGCGGATACCTGCCGCAAAGGGCCATCGCGACGCGCCAGTTCGGAAGCGAAATCGAACACCTCGGCTGCATTTTCCGAACTCAGGATAATCCCTGCCATCCGCCCATATGGCGGCACGCCCGCCGCCTCGCGTTCGCGGGCTTCGGCTTGCCAGAAGGCCTCCTCATCGCCCGACAGAATGGCGCGGATCACCGGGTGTTCGGGCTGTGTGGTTTGCAACAACGCCAGCCCTTTCTTTTCCACCCGACCGGCCCGTCCCGCCACCTGCCGCATCAGCTGAAACGTGCGTTCCGCCGCCCGCAGATCAGAGCCTTGCAACCCCAGATCGGCATCAATCACCCCAACCAGGGTGAGCAGCGGAAAGTTATGCCCCTTGGCCACCATCTGCGTGCCGATGATGATGTCACAGGCCCCCGCCGCAATTTCCTCGATTTTTTCTTTCAGTGCGCGGGCCGAGCCGAACAGGTCCGACGACAACACCGCCACGCGGGCGTCAGGAAACAGCGCGCGCACCTCTTCGTCCAGCCGCTCGACACCCGGGCCGACGGGGGCCAATCGTCCCTCGGCCTCGCAAGACGGGCATTTATCCGGCATCGGTTTGGTTTCGCCGCACTGGTGGCACATCAGGCGTTTCTGGAACCGGTGTTCGACCATCCGCGCATCGCAATGGTCACAACCGATCTGATGCCCGCAAGCCCGACACACCGTTGTCGGCGCATAGCCACGGCGGTTGATGAACAGTAGCGATTGTTCCCCCAGCGCCACCCGCGCCGCCACCGCATCGCGCAAGGACGGGGAAATCCAGCGGCTGGCCGGAATATCCTCGGCCCGCAGATCAATGGCGCGCATGTCCGGCATTTGTGCCGCCCCAAAGCGCGAGGTCAACTCCACCCGTTTATATTTGCCCGCCTGCGCATTGGCCCATGTTTCCAGCGATGGCGTGGCCGAGGCCAGCACCACCTGCGCCGAACACAGCGACGCGCGCAGAACCACCATGTCGCGGGCGTTATACAACACGCCTTCTTCCTGTTTGTAGGAGGTGTCGTGTTCCTCATCCACCACCACCAGCCCCAAGTCGCGGAACGGCAGGAACAGGGCCGAACGTGCGCCAACCACCAGCCCCACATTACCCTCGCCCGCCATTTTCCACAGGCGGCGGCGTTCGGTCATGGTGACGCCGGAATGCCATTCGCCGGCACATGCGCCAAAGCGGTCCTCGACCCGTTTCAGGAATTCCGAAGTCAGGGCGATTTCAGGCAACAGCACCAGTGCTTGCCGTCCCTTGCGCAGGCATTCGGCGACGGCTTCCAGATAGACCTCGGTCTTGCCCGATCCGGTGACGCCTTTCAGCAGGGTGGTGCCATAGGTGCCGCTGGCCACCCCGTCGCGCAACACCTCTGCCGCTGCGGCCTGATCCGGCGTCAGGTCCACGCCGTTATAATCGGGGTCCAGTGGCGGGTATGGCAGATCGCGCGGGCTGTCCTCTTCCCACACCACGCCCTGTTTCACCAGCCCCTTGATCACCGAAGGCGACACCCCCGCCTGTTCCGCCAATTCGCCCAGCGTGAACGACAGGCCGCTGTAATCCGCCAGCACCTTCAACACGCGGCGCCGCGCGTCGGTTTCACGGTCAGGCGCGCCGCTGCCCAGCCGGAACACCTTGCGCATTGCAGGCGCATCGCCCAGCCCCGGCGCGCGGGTTGCCAGCCGCAGCATCATGGGCAGCGGCGTCATGGTATATTCCGCCGCCCGTGTCAGAAATTCGCGCATTTCACCGCGCATCGGGGCGACATCCAGCACGCGGATCACACTGCGCGCTTTCTTCAGGTCAAACCCGCCGCGCCCCCTGCCCCAGACCACACCAATCACCTTGCGCGGACCCAGCGGCACCTCTACAAAGGCCCCAGTCATGCAACCGCCTTCGGGGGCCTTGTAATCCAGCAGCCGGTCAATCGGTTGTGCGGTTAGAACAGCCACCAGCGTGCCTGCATCAAAAAATGATTGATCAGACATGCGTGACCTCGAATTTTCGGGCTTTCTGCCCACCATTGTTTGCGCTAACAATGCTTGAAAGCCGCAACATAACTGCAAGGAAACTGCACATGCAATTTTTTGTCGATACCGCCGAAGTCGAAGACATCAAGGAACTGAATGATCTGGGCATGGCCGATGGCGTCACCACCAACCCGTCGCTGATTCTGAAATCTGGTCGTGACATTCTGGAAGTGACCAAGGAAATCTGCGGCATCATCGATGGCCCCGTTTCTGCCGAAGTTGTGGCGCTGGACGCCGACGAAATGCTGAAAGAGGGCCGCAAGCTGGCCAAAATCGCCGACAACATCGCGGTGAAGGTGCCGCTGACATGGGCCGGTCTGAAAACCTGCAAGGCGCTGTCGGAAGACGGCATCATGGTCAACGTCACCCTGTGCTTTTCGGCCAACCAGGCATTGCTGGCTGCCAAGGCAGGGGCGACATTCATTTCGCCGTTTATCGGACGTCTGGACGACATTAACATTGATGGCATGGACCTGATCGCCGACATTCGCACGATCTATGACAATTACGGTTTCGAGACCCGCATCTTGGCCGCCTCGATCCGCTCCGTCAACCACATGACGCAAGCCGCCCTGATTGGCGCCGACGTGGCCACCGCCCCGCCCGCCGTGATCAAGAAAATGGCCGACCATGTGCTGACCGACAAAGGGTTGGAAGGGTTCATGAAGGATTGGGCCAAGACAGGTCAGAAAATCCTGTAACAGCAGCCCCTTTATAAAAGATCAAGCAGTCCTTCGGGGCTGCTTTTTTTGTCAGCCCATGCGATAAACCTTGTGACTTGACCCGATAATCCGGTCTATAGTTGAAAAAATCAAAACAAATACGGCAAGGCAGGCATGACAGACACAGCAAAACAGTTGGGAAAACTGCGGGACAAGCTGATCGCGGAACCGCAGGTCATTCTGGACGATCCGGATCTGATGCAGGCCCTGATCGACGCCAAAGAATCCAGAATGGGTGAAAATGTCGTGGACCTGCGCGGGCTGGCGATGGAGCGGCTTGAGGCGCGATTGGACCGGCTGGAGGACACCCACCGTTCGGTGATTGCCGCCGCTTACGATAATCTGGCCGGGATGCAACAGGTGCACCGCGCGATATTGCGCATGCTGGATCCTGCCGAATTCGAGGATTTTCTGCGCAATCTGGACGGCGAGGTTGCCGATATTCTGAACGTCCATTGCATCCGGCTGGTGCTGGAAACCGCACAGGATGAAAAAGGCGCGGCCCTGAAACAGCTGGGCGATGTGCTGATCGTTGCCGAACCCGGCTTTGTCGAGGCCTATCTGACCGGCGGCAAAAGCACCCATTCGCGGCAAGTCACCCTGCGCCAGATCCAGCCCGACAATGCGGCCGTTTATGGCGATACCGCCAGCAGCATCAAATCCGAAGCCGCGCTAAAGCTGGATTTCGGCCACGGTCGCCTGCCCGGTCTGCTGGTCATGGGGGCGGATGATCCGCAGCAATTCAAACCCAGTCAGGGCACCGACCTGCTGGCATTCTTTGCCGGTGTGTTTGAACAAACCATGCGGCGCTGGCTGTCATGACCCTGAGTGCCATATCCCCTGCCGCGACGGACGCGCTTGCGGAATGGCTGACCTCGATCAAGGCGCTGAACAGTGCCGCGGACAACACCATTGCCGCCTACCAGACCGATGTTCTGGGCTATCTGGCCTTCATCACCCAGCATTTTGGCGAAGAAACCGGCCTTGCCCCGCTGAAACGGGTGCAGGTGCGCGATATGCGGGCGTGGATGGCGCATGAACGGGGGCGCGGAGTGTCGGCGCGATCCCTTGCGCGGTCCCTGTCTGCCGTGAAATCCTTTTACCGCTGGCTGGCCGAACGCGAGGGGTTCGATCCCACCGTGATCCTGTCCGCCCGCGCGCCGCGCTTTCAGAAAAAACTGCCCCGCCCGCTGGCAATCGACGCCGCCAAGGCGCTGATCGACACGGTGGAAATGCAGTCGGGCAAGGAATGGGTCGCGGCCCGCGATGTGGCCGTGATCACCCTGCTCTACGGCTGCGGGTTGCGCATATCCGAGGCCCTGTCCCTGACCGGCGCCGATGCCCCCCTGCCCGAGGTGCTGCGCATCACCGGCAAGGGCAACAAGGAACGCATCGTGCCGGTGATCGACGCCGCGCGCGTGGCCGTCAACCGCTACCTGCGCGCCTGCCCGCATCCGCTGGAACCCGACGCACCGCTGTTTCGCGCCATCCGCGGCGGCCCCCTGCGCCCGCGTGCGATCCAGAAAGTGATGGAAGCCACTCGCCTGCAACTGGGCCTGCCCGCCACCGCCACCCCGCACGCCCTGCGCCATTCCTTTGCCACCCATCTGCTGGGCGCAGGCGGAGACCTGCGCGCCATTCAGGAACTGCTGGGCCATGCCTCGCTGTCGACCACGCAGGCCTATACTTCGATCGATACCGCGCGGTTGATGGAGGTCTATGAAAAGGCGCATCCAAAGGCGCGGTGAAGGTCAGGATTCCCCGACCCAAGGCAGTTAACTATTTACAGCCCCCCGCTTTTTCGTCCATGACGGTTTTATGACCACACGTTTAAGCGCCATATTCGTCCACATGTTCACCGCCACCGGTGCGGTGCTGGCCATGCTGGCCATGTTGGCGGCGGTTGATCAGAAATGGGATCTGATGTTCCTGTGGCTGGTGGTGGCGTTTTTCGTGGACGGGATCGATGGGCCATTGGCGCGCAAATTCGATGTGAAAACCAACGCACCGGAAATCGACGGGGTGCTGCTGGATCTGATCATCGACTATCTGACCTATGTGTTCATCCCCGCCTTTGCCCTGTTCAAATCGGGCCTGTTGCCCAACTGGACCGGCTGGACGATCATCATCATCATCACCTTTGCCAGTGCTTTGTATTTCGCCGATACCCGTATGAAAACCAAGGATAATTCCTTTTCCGGCTTTCCCGGGTGCTGGAACATGGTCGTGTTGGTTCTATTCGCGCTACAGCCGAATTACTGGCTGATGCTGGCGCTGGTGGTGGGGCTGTCGATCACCATGTTCGTGCCCTTGAAATTCGTCCACCCCGTGCGCACCGAACGCTGGCGCTGGCTGACTTTGCCGGTTGCGCTGGCCTGGACCTTCTTTGCGGGCTGGGCGGCTTGGGTCGATTTCCACCCCGAAAGCTGGGCGCATTGGGGACTGGTGATAACAAGTGTCTATCTGATCAGCGCAGGTATCCTGCAACAGATAATCCCTGCAAAGACTTAAGCGCAGACCACAATATTCCGGTCTTGCGATGCGATTAAGGTTACTTTCTTCTACTCATGCAGCCGGTTTTTTGCAGCCGTAAAAACTCCACTTTTTTCCAATGCTATCACCTGACAAAGCATTGAAATAAAACACTGAATAGATGCTTCAAAAGAACCATTAAACCGGTTTAGTGGTTCTTTTCCCAAAGCAGGTCTGTTTACCTCCCCCCATAACCGGTTCAACGCCTAAATCCGCGTCAGCATTACGCCCGCCACGATCAAAACTGCCGACAGCGCCTTGCCCCGCCCCAGCCTTTCGCCAAACAACAACCAGCCGATCAGCACCGCAAACAGGATCGAGGTTTCGCGCAGCGCCGCCACCAGCGCAATCGGCGCCTGCGTCATCGCCCAGACCGCAATCGCATAGGCCCCGTAGGAGGTCAGCGCCGCCACCGCGCCCAACCCCCATGACCGCCGGTTGGCCACAAACACCGCACGCCCGCCCAGCGCATAGGCCATGGGCACAAACCCCAGAACATCGAACACGAACAGCCATGCCACGAACATCACCGCATCCCCCGCCACCCGTGCGCCCATGCCATCGACCAGCGAATAGGCTGCCGTGGCCATGGCCGAACACAGCGCAAAGGGCACCAGACGGCGGGATTCCCCGTCGGTGAACACCCCGCGCGCCATCATCAAAATGCCGATCCCCAGCATGGCAATGCCAAGGGATTCATAGCCGCTGATCACGTCAGATAAAAACAGCAGGCTGACCAGCATCACAATCATCGGCGCGGTCCCGCGCGCGATCGGGTAAACGCGACTAAGATCGCCATGTTCATAGGCAAAGGCCAAAAAGAATTTGTAGGCCGAATGCAACACGCCTGATCCGATCACCCAGAACCAGACTTCGCCCTGTGGCAGTTTCTGGGTCATCGCCACCACGGCCCCAACTGCCCCCTCGATAATGGTCATGATCAACATCGAGGTCAGCTTGTTCCCGCCGGTTTTGATCAGGGCATTCCATGTGGCGTGCAGCAGGGCTGCCCCCATGACGGCAAGGAAAACAAAGGTGCTCAAATCAGCAACCCGGCCGCACCTTCATGGCGCAACAGTTGTACTTTCAGCTCGATTCCGGCCAAGCCGCCACCATCGCCGGAAAACCCACCCAGACCATTCGCGCCCAACACGCGATGGCACGGAATGATCAGCGGGATCGGATTGCCACCGCAAGCCTGCCCCACAGCCTGTGCCGGCACATTCAACTGTTTGGCAATATCGCCGTAGGTGACGGTTTCACCATATGGGATGGCCAGCATCGCACCACAAACGGCTTGCTGAAATTCCGAGCCATTCACCCGCAAAGGCAAGTCGAATGCGGTGCGGGT
>WGBJ01000401.1 GCA_015494385.1 Marinosulfonomonas sp. | reverse complement strand
TTGGCGCCGGTGGATGTCAGCTCGACCGTGGTGGACATTACTGCCAGCCCGGCAGTGATCACCAAGGCCCGCAAAGAAGCACTGCGCCTGATGAAGGACGACCAGTTGCAACTGGCACGTCCGATCATTGCCAATCTGGCCAGCGAAGTCGTGGTGCGCACCACCAGCATCCCGTTGGCAACCTATCCGCTGGCGCTGAAATCGGCGGCGGCACTGGTCAAGGACGGTAAGGTGGATGACGCCAAGCTGGTTCTGGCGCAAGGTCTGAGCACAATGGTTGTCGAAGAAGTGGTCAGCCCGCTGCCGCTGTTGCGTGCAGCTGTTCTGATCGATCACGCCAAGGCATTGAGCGAAAAGGAAAACCGTAGCGACGAGGAAAACGAAACCCTTACGGCCCTGCTGGATGCGTTGGATCTGGAAATCGCCAAGGGCGAGGCCCTGCAATACGGCGGCAAAGATGCTTTCGAGCCGCTGAAGGACGAAATGAAGGAAATCCGCAAGGCCACCGGCAACGGCGGTTTTGGCAAGGGCTTCTTTGACAAGCTGAGCGGGTTGTTCGACGGTCTGGGGAAATCCCATAACGAGGCCGCAGGCAACTAGGCCCAGGCAACATAACGAACAAAAGGGGCGCGTCCGGTTTTCCGGTGCGCCCT
Source organism: Marinosulfonomonas sp. (assembly GCA_015494385.1). Lineage (GTDB taxonomy): Bacteria > Pseudomonadota > Alphaproteobacteria > Rhodobacterales > Rhodobacteraceae > Profundibacter. Next base: position 1,499 of record WGBJ01000401.1, on the reverse strand, counting down.
TTTTATGTTTCTGTGTAACGGGTTAGATAGCTGTCCACCAAGGCGGTTTCGGCATGGCTCAGGCTTTGGGCCCGTGGATAGACCGGTTTGGCACGGTCATTCAGGATCGGGGCGTGCCAGCCATCGGTGGTGTCGAAAAACCGCGCAACGCCTTCTTCCCCGAATTCGGTTAAATAGCCCTGAACCACGACATCCAGATAGGACAGCAGGATCGGGTTTTTCGGGGTCGGGGGCTGGTGTGCGTCGGCTTTGATTGCATAAATCGCCACCTCGGGGTCGTGGTTCACCTCGTGGCGCACCTGATGGGTGGCGTCCTGCCGCAAATAGGCGCGTTCGCGGATGTCCAGCGCCTGCCAGTCGCTATTGGGCACCGCTGCGATCAGCCCGTCGATGGTGCAATCCGCATCCGGCACCGCCGTCAGGTAGCACAGGTCGCGCAACGGGCTGCGCCGCCACGCCCGCCGCCAGCCGGTAATCTGCGCCGGATGGGCCTGTTCATAATCATGCGTTTTACGGTTCACCAGCGAGCCGTAGCCAAAGAAAAACGGATCTTTCATGGGGAATGTTTTGCATTTGTATACACCCGAATACAACCCCTTGCGAAGGTGCCTTTGCTGGTCTAACGTGCCTGCGTCAACGTCGGGAGAATCTGGCAAATACCGCCAGTGCCGAAGGAGCATGCGCCCCGCTAAACTCTCAGGCCCAATGGACCGACGATTGACTGTGAAGACTCTGGAGAGTGGTGCCATGTGGTGCCCGCCGAAGGGATAGCGATCTCAGGCAAACGGACAGAGGGGGCATCAACGGGCGGCCATTGGACCGCTTAAATTGATGCCGGACGAATTTACCATCCGGTTGGTGATATATTGGGGGCGACGCATGTCTGATCTGAAACGAACCGGTCTTTATGATCTGCATCTGGAACTGGGCGCGAAAATGGTGCCTTTTGCGGGCTATGAAATGCCCGTGCAATATCCGCTGGGCGTGATGAAGGAACACATCCACACCCGCGAAAATGCCGGTCTGTTTGATGTCAGCCATATGGGGCAGGTGCTGGTGCGGCCTAAATCCGGCGATGTGGCCGACGCGGCGCTGGCGTTTGAAACCCTTGTGCCGGTATCGCTGCTGGCGCTGAAAGAGGGGCGCCAGCGGTATGCGATGTTCACCAATGACGCGGGCGGGATCATGGATGACCTGATGGTCGCCAACCGTGGCGATCACCTGTTTGTCGTGGTGAACGCGGCCTGCAAGGACGCCGACATTGCGCATATGCGGGCGAACCTTTCGGACAGTTGCGAAATCGAGGTGATTGGCGATCGTTCGCTGTTGGCGTTGCAAGGGCCATTGGCCGAGGCCGCACTGAACGGCATCGCCCCCGTGGCCGATATGAAATTCATGGATGTGGCCGTGGTGCCGTCCGAGTTTGGCGACCTTTGGGTGTCACGCTCGGGCTATACCGGCGAGGACGGGTTCGAGGTTTCCGTGGCCAATGATCAGGC
>WGBJ01000400.1 GCA_015494385.1 Marinosulfonomonas sp. | reverse complement strand
TGTTATAGCCGATCGCCAGTTTGCGCTGGATATAGCTGGTGGAACATTTGCGATCCTTGATCACGATGGCGACTGCCTGATCATATAGCGCATCTTCGCCATTGGTGTTGCCACCCAGCCCCAACACCTGATCTATGCTACTTTCGGTTTCACCGTCCGGCCCTTCAACCACGCCGCTAACATACTCCGGTGCGCCAAAGCTTTTCAGATGATTGACGATTTCCTCGACCTCTTCGTCGCTGACGAACGGGCCGTGCACACGGGTGATCTTCGCACCACCGGCCATATACAGCATATCGCCCATGCCCAGCAGCTGTTCGGCGCCCTGTTCACCCAGAATGGTGCGGCTGTCGATTTTGCTGGTCACCTGAAACGAAATCCGGGTGGGGAAGTTGGCCTTGATCGTGCCGGTGATCACATCCACCGACGGACGCTGCGTGGCCATGATCATATGGATACCCGAGGCCCGCGCCATCTGCGCCAGACGCTGGATGCAGGCCTCGATCTCCTTGCCGGCAACCATCATCAGGTCGGCCATCTCGTCCACGATCACCACGATATAGGGCAGGGTTTCGGGGGCAAATTCTTCGGTCTCGAAAATCGGATCGCCGGTTTCATCATCAAATCCGGTCTGCACCGTGCGGCTGAACATTTCGCCTTTTGCCTGTGCATCGCGCACGCGGCCGTTATAGCCCTCGATGTTGCGCACGCCCATCTTGGACATCTTGCGATAGCGTTCTTCCATCTCGCCCACAGCCCATTTCAGGGCCACAACCGCCTTTTTCGGGTCGGTCACAACAGGGGACAGCAGATGCGGGATGCCATCATACACCGACAACTCCAGCATTTTGGGGTCGATCATGATCAGGCGACATTCCTCGGGCGTCAGCTTGTAAAGCAAGCTGAGGATCATCGTGTTGATCGCCACGGATTTACCCGAACCGGTGGTCCCCGCAATCAGCAGGTGGGGCATTTTCGCCAGATTCGTAACAATCGGATCACCGCCAATATCCTTGCCCAAGGCCAGCGGCAGGCGCAGATTGCTGTCGCCAAAATCGCGGGTCGAAAGGATTTCGCGCAGCATCACCTTTTCGCGGTGCTCATTAGGCAATTCAATGCCGATCACCGAACGGCCCGGCACGGTCGAAACACGCGCCGAAAGGGCCGACATGGAACGTGCGATGTCATCGGCCAGACCGATCACACGGCTGGCTTTCAAACCGGGTGCCGGTTCCAGTTCATACATGGTGACAACGGGGCCGGGGCGCACACTAACGATTTCGCCTTTGACGCCGTAATCATCCAGAACGGTTTCCAGCATCCGCGCGTTTTGCTCCAGCGCCTCGTCCGACAGTTGATGCCGCTGGATGTTCACATGGTTTTCCAGCAGCGACAGCGGCGGGTGTTCATAATCGCTGTGCTTTTCCTCGAACTGCAGTTTTGGCTGCGCCTCGGCCTTGGCCTGTGTCGAAGGTGCCGGCGCTTTGCGCGGCGCATGTTGCACCACAGGTTTGGGCGGCACGGCAGGTTTAACCACCGGAGAAGCGGGCGCGACCGGCTCGAACATCATCGGGTCTTGCGGCTGTGCGGCGTCCATTTGCGGCTCGGCCGGTGCTTGCAGCGGCGGTTCTGTGTTCAAAATCAATGGCTGCGGCCCACGGCGGCGGGTCACTTGCGGTTCGGCACGGGCAGCGGTCGCAACCTGCGCCTGACGCGCCCGCGTGCGGATCGCATTGGAAATCCGTGCCTTGATCCGGTCCTCGCCAATTTCCTCGCTGTAAAAATCTGGGTCCAGTTCCTGTTCCACAAGCTCGGGTTCAGGATCGGGCGCGCGTTTGATCAGGGATGGCATCCGCGCCAGCAAACCCTGCTTTGCAGGCTGTTCGGCGGGCATTTCATCATATGCAGGCTCCATCACCGGCTCGGCCCGCAGGGTTGCGGCATTGCGCTGGATCGGGGGCGGCACGGCGGCCAATGCGGCCTGTTCGGCGGCGGCGCGCTCGGCCTCGATCCGGGCACGTTCCTTGCGTTGTGCGTTCTTTTCCTGAACATTGCGTGCCGCAATCGCCGCCCCGCTGGCGGATTTGCCCAGCAGTGTCATCAATCCGGCATAGGCCATCACCACACCAACCAGCAAAAAGCGCCCGAAGCGTTTCAATTCAGGCACGGTAAAGCCCAGAACAAACAGCGACATGGCAATCACGGCCACCATCAACAACAACGAGACGATTTTCAGTCCCAGTGCTGCACCAAAGGGCATGATACCCAGCAGGCTGCCCAGCACCATATCGCCAAACAACCCGCCCAAGCCGAAACTGTGGGTCCACGCGGCCGAGGGCACATGGGTCGAGGCATAAACTGACAAAAGTGCAATCGCGATCGGCGCGAAAATCAACCGGCCAAGTGCGCGTTCTTCGCCATGGTGGGTGGCAAACCGTGCACCCCAGACCAGCAAAACAGCCGGAATGGCCCAGGATCCCCAACCGATAATCACATAAAGCGGCGAGGCAATAGACGCCCCGAAACGCCCCAGCCAGTTTTGCACCGGCTGATCCGAGGCAGACAGCCAGCTGGGATCAGACGGCGCATAAGAGGCCAGCAACATGGCCACCAGAATTCCGGCCGCCACCATACCAATGCCGATCAATTCCTTGCTGCGTCGTTCAATCGCCGCCTGCAATTTGGAATCAAGCAACGGATCGCGCTGTTTTGCCGAATAAGATGCCATGTTTACCTCGTCCTCAACTATAGATGCAGCGTTTCAGGCGCATCAGCCCCTGTCGCATTTCTTGTTTTGGGGCCACCATCGCGACCCTGATATAATTATGTCCCGGATTGCGCCCGTCCACGTCGCGGCTAAGGTAGGCACCGGGCAAAACCCGCACGCCTGTTTCCTGCCACAGCTTCAGGGCCGCGGCTTCGCCATCATCCACCGGCAGCCACAGGAAAAAACCGGCCTCGGGGCTTTGATAACCCTCGACATCGCCCAGAATTTCATCGGCAATGTCGAATTTCTCGCAATACAATGCGCGGTTTTCGATCACATGGGCCTCGTCCGCCCAAACCTTTTCGGCCACCCGTTGCAACGGCAACGGCAATGGTGCGCCGGAAAAATCGCGTAGTTTTTTGATGCGGGCAATGGACTGCGGCCCACCGGCCACGAAGCCCGAACGCAGGCCCGGCAGGTTCGAGCGCTTGGAAAGCGAATGGAAAATCAGCACCCGTTCCGGATCAACGCCCATCTCGCGGGCCACCTGCAAGGCACCAACCGGCGGGGTGTCGCGGTAAATCTCGCTGTAACACTCGTCCGCGAAAATCCGAAAATCGTATTTCTCGGCCAGTGTGATCAGGTCTTGCCAATATTCACGGCTTGCCACCGCGCCCTGCGGGTTGGAGGGCGAACAGATATAGGCAATTGCGGTGCGGTCCAGCACGTCATCCGGCAGGCCCGCATAATCGGGCAGAAATCCGTTTTCCGCATCCGCCGCCACATAAACCGGCTCGGCCCCGACCGATAATGCAGCCACGGCGTAGACCTGATAAAACGGGTTCGGTGTCAGCAC
>WGBJ01000399.1 GCA_015494385.1 Marinosulfonomonas sp. | reverse complement strand
GTCCAGCTGGGAACTTTTGCCAGCAAGGAAAATGCGGACAAAGCGATCGAGGATATGCGCAAAGTCGGGCTGTATGCCACGGCCAAAGAACAGACAGCCAATGGCAAAACCATCTGGCGCGTCCTGGTCGGACCGGCAGGCCGGCGGGCCGAGCGCACTGCGATGCTGCGCAAGGTCAAATCCATGGGTTTCAAAGACGCCTATATCGTAAGCAACTAAACGGACGGAAAACCACTTATGAAATTGCGCATTCTGCCCCTGATTGCCGTTCTTGTAACTTTGATGGCAGCCCTGCCGTCGCAGGCCCAGTTCGACACCCGGGCAACGGCAGCCTATGTGATCGACCATACAACGGGCACGGTTTTGCTAAGCAAACAGGCAGATTTGCCACTGCCGCCTGCATCCATGTCAAAGCTGATGACGCTGAACATGGTGTTCGAGGCCTTGCAGGACGGACGTTTGCGGCTGGATGACAAACTGCCGGTGTCGCAACATGCGATGGATTACAGGGGCTCGACCATGTTCCTGAACACATCCGATCGTGTGCGGGTCGAGGATCTGCTGCGCGGCGTGATCGTGCTGTCCGGCAATGATGCAGCCGCCGTTTTCGCCGAAGCCTTGTCGCCCGACGGCACCGAGGCCGGTTTCGCCCGCATGATGACCGAACGGGCCAAAGAGCTGGGCATGACCAATTCGCATTTCACCAACTCCAACGGCTGGCCACAGGCCGGCCACCGGATGAGCGTGCATGATCTGGCCATTCTGGCCAACCGCATTATCACCGAGTTCCCCACCTTTTACCCGCTGTTTTCCGAAACAGAATTCCTGTTTGATGGCCGCGCGCCGCAAAACAAATCCAACCGCAACCCGCTGCTGAAACTGGACATCGGCGCGGATGGATTGAAAACCGGTCACACCTCGGAAGCCGGCTATGGCTTGGTTGGCTCGGCCAAACAGGGGGACCGGCGGATCATCTTTGTGATCACCGGCCTGCCAACAGAACAGGCCCGCGCCGAAGAGGCACAGCGCATCGTCAACTGGGCCTTTCGCCAGTTCGTCGAGAAAAAGGTCGCCAACGAGGGCAAGATGATCGCGCAGGCAGATGTCTGGATGGGGGATGAAACCCGCGTCGGGCTGGTGGCCCCCAAAGACCTGTTGCTACTGGTTCCGGCCCTGTCCAAGGACGCGCTCGAGGCCAATGTTTCCTATCAAAGCCCGATCGAGGCCCCGATTGAAAAGGGGCAAAAGCTGGCTGAACTGGTGATCAAACGCCAAGGTCTGCCCGATGCCCGCCTGCCCTTGGTGGCCGATCGCGACATCCCGCGCGGCGGTTTTTTACCGCGGCTGCGCACGGCCTCGAAAATCCTGCTGAACAAGGCCATCGGGAGAGCACAGGACCTGTTGTGATGGCAAAAGGTTTGTTCATCACATTCGAGGGGATTGATGGTTCCGGCAAATCCTCGCAAGCGCGGCTGCTGGCCGATCATTTGAAAACCGTTGGCCATGACTGCCTGTTGACCCGCGAGCCGGGCGGCAGCGAAGGGGCCGAGGAAATCCGCCGTTTGCTGGTTGAAGGCGACCCAGACCGCTGGTCGGCGGAAACCGAGATTCTGCTGTTTACCGCTGCCCGTCGCGACCATCTGGAAAAGACGATTGAACCGGCGCTTGCCGCTGGGAAAACCGTGGTTTCCGACCGTTTCGCCGATTCCACCCGCGTCTATCAGGGCGCGGCACGGGCCGACTTGCGCGGCGTGGTGGACCAGTTGCACAGCCTGATGATTGGCCGCGAACCCGACCTGACCTTTATTATCGACATGGACCCGGAAACGGCACTGACCCGTGGATTGGCGCGGCAATCGGGCGAAGACCGGTTCGAGGATCTGGGCCTTGGCTTTCAACAAAAACTGCGCGCCGGTTTTCTGGCGCTGGCACAGGATTTTCCCGCCCGTTGCCATGTGATCGACGGCAACCGCGATATGGATGTGATCGCCGATGAAATCACCGCAATCGCCACAAAGGCCCTGTCATGAGCGTGGATGAAGGCCTGCCCGAACCCGACCGCATCGAAGGTGCGCCGCATCCGCGTGAAACCGCAAAACTGTTGGGTCAAGGCAAGGCCGAGGCGGCATTCCTGCAAGCCTATAATTCCGGCCGCCTGCATCACGCATGGCTGGTCACCGGCCCGCGCGGGGTTGGCAAGGCCACGCTGGCGTGGAAACTGGCGCGCTTCCTGCTGGCCGAACCGGCGGACGGTGGCATGTCGATGTTTGGCGACGAAACCAAACCGGCCAGCGTTGATATTTCCCCTGACCACCCTGTCGCACACCGCATGGCCGCATTGTCGGAACCGCGCCTGTTCCTGCTGCGCCGCGCATGGGACGAAAAGGCCAAGAAACTGAAATCCGTGATCACCGTGGACGAGGCCCGCAAGCTGCGCAATTTCTTTGCCCTGTCCGCCACCGACGGGGGGCGCCGTGTGGTAATCGTGGACACGGCGGACGAAATGAACCCCAACGCCGCCAACGCCCTGTTGAAACTGCTGGAAGAGCCGCCCGAACGCACCACCCTGTTTTTGATCAGCCACCAACCCTCGCGCCTGCTGCCCACCATCCGGTCGCGCTGCCGCGAATTGCGGTGTGCGCCACTGGCACCCGAGGATATGGCCGAGGCCCTGATCAGCGCCGGTGCCGAACCTGCGGGCAATCCTGTGGCGCTGGCTGCTTTGGCCGGTGGCTCGGTCGGTGAAGCGTTCCGGCTGACCAATCTGGGCGGGCTGGAAACCTATCAGGAAATCGTCAACCTGATCGGCACCTGGCCGCAACTGGATCGCAGCCGCACCCTGCGGCTGGCCGAAAGCATTGTCGGCAAAGGCAAAGAGCCGCAATACGATCTGTTGCTGGGTCTGATGGACCTGTTCCTTGCCCGGCTGGCCCGCACCGGCGTGGCCGGTCCGCATATGATCGAGGCCGCAAATGGCGAAGCCGCGCTGATGACACGCCTTGCCCCGACCGCCTATGCGGGGCGGCAATGGGCCGAGTTGCAGCAAGAGCTGGGCGCGCGGGTGCGCCACGGCAAGGCGGTGAACCTTGACCCCGCCGCGCTGATCCTTGATATGGTGCTAAAGATCGACGCAATGGCAGGCAAAACCGCTGCCAGATAAGGCAAGGGCATGACAGATATTCCGCAGATAACCGACAGCCATTGTCACCTTGATTTCCCCGACTTCGCTGATGAACTGCCGCAGGTGGTGGACCGCGCAGTGGCAGCCGGTGTGACGCGCATGGTGACCATCTGCACCAAACTGCGCCAGTTGGATCAGGTCCGCGCCATTGCCGAGGCGCACGCACCTGTATTCTTTGCCGCCGGCACCCACCCGATGAGCGCGGCGGACGAGCCGCTGGTCAGTGTTGAAGAACTGGTCGCGCTTGCGGATCATCCGAAATTCGTCGGCATTGGCGAAACCGGTCTGGATTACCACTATACCGCCGACAGCAAGGATATTCAGCAAACTTCGCTACGCATCCATATCGAAGCGGCAAGGCAAACCGGCCTGCCGCTGATCATCCACGCCCGCGCGGCAGACGGGGATATGGCGCGGATACTGGCCGAGGAATTCAAGGCCGGCGCCTATTCCTGCGTCATGCACTGTTTTTCATCGTCCGCCGAACTGGCCAAGGCGGCGCTGGATCTGGGGTTTTATCTTTCGATGTCCGGCATCCCGGCCTTTCCCAAATCGCAGGAATTGCGCGATATTTTCGCCGCCGCACCGGTTGACCGCATCCTTGTGGAAACCGACGCCCCCTATCTGGCCCCGCCGCCCCATCGCGGCAAACGCAACGAACCCGCCTATACCGCCCTGACCGCCCGTGTGGGGGCCGAGGTGTTCGGCATGGATTACGACGATTTCGCAGCGCAAACGCAGGCAAACTTTGAACGGCTGTTCAC
>WGBJ01000398.1 GCA_015494385.1 Marinosulfonomonas sp. | reverse complement strand
CCTGCGCAACCCCGCAGGAACAGTGCATCAACACCGCCAGCAGTCAGGTGCGCACGATGCAGGCCCTGATCAACACCACCCAAGGCAACATCGCCCGTGGCTATGCCATCCACAGCAGTCAGGAACCCTACGAGGTGATCGACGTTTGCTATGATGCGGATGACAACCCCTATAATTGCTTCCACACCGAATACCGGACCAAAGAAACCCCCGTCGCCATCGACGTGGCCGAGGAACGGCGCAAACTGGCGCAATTGAAACGCCGCCTGCCCGCCGAAAAGCGCAAGATGGACGCGGCAATCGCGAACTGCCGCATCCAGTTTCCGGAGTGACCGTAGGGCGGGGTTCACCCCGCCGCCACTGCCCTATCGCAGCACATGCACCGCGCATTTGGAATACCGCACAACCCGCGCGGCGGTCGAGCCAAGGAAAAAATCCTGCAACCCGGGCTTATGCGAGGCAATGACGATCAGATCGACATCGTTGCTATTGGCATGGTCCACAATCGCACTGCCCGGATGACCCATGATCACACGGGTGTCGATGCTGTCATCATCACCGGCGTCCGCTTCCAGATTGGCCAGAATTTCCTGCCGGTTCTTTTCCAGCTGCCCTTCGGGAATATAGGTCGCCACATAGCCGGCAATCGGCTCGATCACGCTAAGCAGGGTAATCTTGCCGCCATCGGCCAGCAGGGCTTTGGCAATGGCGATGGCCTCGGCCGGATCATGGCCGTGGTCCAGTGCGACCGGTACGATAATGTTCTTATACATGAGGACGTCTCCTTTTTTCGTTCGCCCGCATTATACCAACCCGCCGCATCCTGTTGCCATGATGCACATCAACCCTGAAACCCGTCCGGATTAACCCCTTGTTTACCATTTTCACGGCACCCTGTCGGCGGGGCGGACCAGAGCGAGGGCTATAATTGCGTATCCTATTGATATTTATTTTGTTTCTGCCGGCCCTTGCCCATGCGGGTGCCTGGCCCCGCGACAAAGGCGAGGTGTTCCTGTCATTCTCGAACGAAATATCGGCAGCGCCGCAAACCCGCTATGCAACCGGAACATCGCTTTATGCCGAATACGGGCTGACCGACCGGCTAACGGTCGGGTTTGACGGAACCCTCGGATCCACCGGCACCCCGTCCGAGGGGTATTTGTTCCTGCGCACCCCGCTGGGCAAGACCGATCGCCCTGCCCGTCTGGCGGTCAGTTTCGGGTTGGGGGTGAAAAGCATTCCGAACCCGTGGGGCACGACCACCAATCAGAAGCTGGCCAAAATAGGCGCGTCATGGGGGCGCGGGTTGCAACGGGGCTGGCTGGCTGTCGATATGTCTGTGGCATGGGTTCTGGACAGTTCAATCACCGTGCCCGGACAATCCGGCGCCACCTACAAGGCCGATTTCACATGGGGGATGAAGCCATCCGACCGCGTGATGCTGATCTGGCAGTTGCAAACCGGCAAGGTGCCCGATGCCTCTGCCTATGCCAAATTCTCGCCCTCGTTGATCTGGCAGATGCGGCGCCAGAAAGGGACGCATATCGAGATCGGGTTTGTTTACGGTCTGACTGGCGATGACAGTCAAAACCTGAAGTTGGGGTTCTGGAAACGGTTTTGAAACCTTGAAATAATGGGCCGGTGCCGCTAGAAATCAAGTTTTTCAGCAGGCCCACCCCATGCCGAAGGCACCCGATACATCGACCAACGACAACCACGACCTTGTGTTGTCTTACCACAGGGTACGCCGTGCGCTGGGGATATTGGGGGTGTTGCTGCCACTGGTGCTGATCATCGGCGGGCTGTTGTCAAACGCACGGCTGGAACCCTCTATCAGCGATTTCTACCACACCAAACTGCGCGATATCTTTGTCGGCTGCCTGTTTGCCATCGGCATCTTTCTGGTATCCTACAAAGGGTATAAACGCAGGCCGAACGAGCGGATTTCGGATGATCTGGTTGCGACAGCCGCAGGTATTGCCGCCTTTGGTGTCGCCCTGTTTCCAAATGAAAGCGATGCCATCGAAACCGTTTCCCAACAGGCGCTGGGACTGAAAATCAGCCCCCTGTTCCACTATACCAGTGCAACAGTGTTTTTCGTCTGTCTGGCCATATTCTGCTATGTGCAATTCCCGAAAACCGCCAGACCCGTGCGCCGCCGGATATACATCTGGTGCGGCCATATCATTGCCGTTTCCACGGTGCTGATTTTGCTCTTTTCCTATTTCAAACTGAAAGGCAGCCCCGAAATGCAAAGCCTTGTCACGGATTGGAAAATCATCTTCTGGATCGAGGCGATAGGCATCTGGGCCTTCGCCTTTTCATGGCTGACCAAGGGCAAGGCCGATCTGGCCCTGCGCTCGCTCAGACGGTCTCAGTCGTAGGTCGCCACCACGTCATACATCACCGGCTCGAACCCTTTGCACAGCTCGTTGATCCTGCGATTGCGCCGCCGCATTTCGGGGGTGCGCAGCATCGCCTGGAAATCCTCGCGGTTTTGCCACTGGGAATAGCTGCAAACGCGGGTTTCGGCATCATTCACATGGATGGCACCACCAATAAACCCGTGCTGGTTTTTGATCACTTCGTCATAGGCTTCCTGCAGCAATTCCTGCAAATCGGCACAGGTTCCCGGAGTGACATCAAAAGTGGTGATTACGGTTTGCGGCGCGCCGCCTTTGGTAATATTTGGCATCTTTATTCCTCCACCTAAGGGTTATTCCGGTTTGATCACAGTCAGGCCCAGCAACCGCCAAACCTGCATCCCGCCGCGATAATAGTATACCTTATCGGCAGGAAAACCCGCCGACAACATCGAGCGGATTGCGGTTGGCGATTGTCCGCACCACGGGCCATTGCAAAACAGAGCCACCTTTTTGGCGGTCGAACAATCCCAACCGTCAAAATCAGGCTCGCAGCCCAGTTCGCCCAACCGGTCACCAACTTCGCCAAAGGGGATATGCAGCGAACCGGGGATTGTGCCGCTGTCATACCATTTGGCAAGCCGGCTATCGACCACGATCGCATCGGGGTCTTGCAACATATCCAGTATCTCCATTTCCCCGATGGTTGTCACCCCTTCCGCAGGCGACATCGGCTGGATGCAAAACACGGGGCAAGGGCGGGATGTCTTGGCCCAGTCGCCGGTCAGATGGTTATCATTGTCCTGAATACGCCCGATTTCAACGGGTCCGGCCCCGGTTTCCACCTTGACCGTAGCCAGATCGGGACGGATGTTCACCGGTTTGTCTTCTGCCATTGCCATAGTCGGCAGTGCCATCATCGCCGCAAATACCATCCCCATTGTCACGCGCATGTCGTTCTCCTGTTTGTTTACATCTTTGCCAAGGCTGCGCCACTCGGGGCGACAGGTCAAGCAAACACATGAAAGCGGGGCACATTTCTGCACCCCGCTTTCAAAATCAATCAATTGTTTCTGGAATTACAAAGGCCGGTCCACCCGTGCCGTCACCTGAACCTTGCCACGACACGCCACCGGCCAATTCAGCCAAACCTCGTCAAAATTGGCCCCTTTGGTGCGCTCGGAATAGGGCATCGCATCAACCCGCGTTGCCGTGCCCGATGTAATCTGCCCATCAGCAACAACAGCCATCACCCGCCGCGCCAATCCGCCAAACGGCAGATGCGGGGCAAAAGGCACCTTCCATGTGGTCGCATTGGTGTTCTGGCTGAATTCCACCATGGTCGGGCTTTGCACCCGTTCATTCACACCGTGGAACGTGTTGCCATCGAACAGGATATTGCGGAACGACCAGTAATCCAGATCGGCGTGGGTTGTATCCACC
>WGBJ01000397.1 GCA_015494385.1 Marinosulfonomonas sp. | reverse complement strand
TGGCCTTGCGGATTTCCTTCATTTCGTCCTTCAGCGGCTCGAAAGCATCTTTGCCGCCGTATTGCAGGGCTTCACCCTTGGCGATTTCCAGATCCAGCGCATCCAGCAGGACCGCAAGGGTTTCATTTTCCTCGTCGCTGCGGTTCTCTTTTTCGCTCAATGCTTTGGCGTGTTCGATCAGAACAGCCGCGCGTAGCAATGGCAGCGGGCTGACCACTTCTTCGACAACCATTGTGCTCAGACCCTGCGCCAGAACCAGCTTGGCGTCATCCACCTTGCCGTCCTTGACCAGTGCAGCCGCCGATTTCAGCGCCAGCGGATAGGTTGCAAGCGGGATACTGGTGGTGCGCACCACGACTTCGCTGGCCAGATTGGCAATGATCGGGCGGGCCAGTTGCAACTGGTCGTCCTTCATCAGGCGCAATGCCTCTTTGCGGGCCTTGGTGATCACTGCCGGGCTGGCAGTAATATCCACCACGGTCGAGCTGACATCCACCGGCGCCAATGCCAGTTCGGGATGCTGGGTCAGCACCACTTCCAGCTTGCCGATGGCCCGTTCCAGCGCGGCGGCAGCTTCGTCATTCTTGCCGTCTTCCAGTGCTTTCAGGGCGTTGCCGGTTTCGGTCAGGGCCGCGACAGCCTCGTCAATCGCAGGGCTTACCTGTTCGCGGGCCTGCGTTTCGGCAGCCGCATTTTCGGTCGATGTGGCATCATTGGCCGCATCTTGCGCAACCAAAGGGGTTGCCGCCAGAGATGCCAGCGCCAATGCCATTACGTTATTTTTCCAGTTCAACATTTTTCGTTCCTTTCAAGGGTTTGCATTTCATCAATGCTTTGCACCCCTGATCTGGACGATCAGCCGATGGGAAAACCCCGAATAATGAACAGCGTGACCGCGATCCAGTATCAAGAGCTTCGTGACACAGAAATAGGATAAAACGTGCTTGCTTCAAGGGGTTGGCCGTTAAAAAAATGCCCAATTGGCAAACCGTTAGAACCCGTGTAAAAGGTCTTGAATTCCCCTGATTTATGGCACCCACACGATGACGCAACCGCACCGTTCCGAACTTCTTATGCCCGCAGGCAATCTGCGCAAACTGAAAATGGCAATCCTTTACGGGGCCGATGCCGTTTATCTGGGCACGCCGGATATGTCCTTGCGCACCAAGTCGCAGTTTTCGCTCGAAGACGTGATCGAGGGGGTGGAATTCTGCCATGCCCACGGCAAACGCGCCTATCTGACGCTGAACCTGTTTTCCCATAACAAGGACATCCCCAAACTGCACGAATATGTCGAAACTGTTCGAAAAGTGAAACCCGACGGCTTGATCATTGCCGATCCCGGCGTGTTCCAGTTTGTCAAAACCCACGCGCCCGAACTGCCGTTGCACATCTCGACCCAAAGCAATGTATCGTCCTGGCTGTCGGTGAAGTTCTGGCAGGATCTGGGGGCCGAACTGGTGGTTCTGGCCCGCGAGGTATCGTTCAGTGAACTCTGTGAAATTCGCAAAGAATGTCCCGATATCAAGCTGGAAGCCTTTGCTCACGGCGCCATGTGCATGACCTATTCGGGCCGCTGCCTGCTGTCCAACTTCATGTCCGAACGCGGTGCCAATCAGGGCAATTGCGCCAACTCCTGCCGCTGGAATTACAAATTCCACCTGCGCCTGAAAGACGGCACCGTGCAGGAATTGAACGTCACCGACGAAAACGCCGATATGTTCGAGTTCCTACTCGAGGAAGGTTGCCGCCCCGGTGACCTTTTGCCAATCGAGGAGGACTCGCGCGGGTCCTACATCCTGAATTCCAAAGATCTGTGCATCATGCCCAAACTGGACGAATACCTGCGCATCGGCGTGGACAGCCTGAAGGTCGAAGGGCGCGGCAAATCGGAATATTACGCCGCCATCGTGGCGCGGGCCTACCGCATGGCGATCGACGATTATTACGCAGACCCCGAGAACTGGAACCCCCTGCCCTACATGCGCGAGCTGGAATCGGTCGGCAACCGCGGCTATACGCTGGCCTTCCACGATGGCCGCCTGACCAATTACGCGCACGACTATGAACACACCGCCGCCATGGCCCAGTGGGAATATGCCGGCGTGGTCTCGGAAGTGACCGAAGACGCCTTTCTGGTCGAAGTGAAAAACAAACTGGAAGCCGGCGAAGTGCTGGATTTCGTATCCCCCATCGCGCGGGAAACCGTGCTGCTGCGGATGTATGATTTTGAGGACGCCGCCACCGGCGAGAAAAAGGATGTGATCCACGGCGGCACCCGCACCACCGTCCGCATCCCGTTTTCCCTGTTTGACCACGAAGACCCTGATGTGCTGCGCGCCCGCTTCCCGCAGTATAGCGTGATGCGCAAGGAACGCGCCCTGACCGAGGAACAATGGGCCCGTATCCGGCTGGACAAGCTGACGCAAGGGCTGGAAATAAACGGTAAGGAAAATGAAAAGGCCTATAGCAAACGGCGCGACGAACTGGTCGAGAAGATTGAGGAAAACACCAATGATCGCCGTTTCAAAACCAACCGCGTCGGGGTCGAGGGGTGCTGCGGCAAGGGTTGCAACGGCTGCATGATGTTCTGGCAGGATGACCAATACGCCCGCGCCCGCGAAATCCTGATGAAGCGCAAACAGGGCGAACAACTGACCCGTGCCGAGGCGGCCGAGTTTGTGTTGCCGGTGGAATAGGGCAACACAAACAAACCCAGATAGTAATCAAGTTTTGATTTGAAACAATTTCAAAGCTTCGATCGCCTTGGCTAATTCATGGTGCATTACCAATTGAAAATCACCTTGAGTATATGCATTTGGCTGCCCAATAGAGCTGCTATAAAACTTTTCTCCGGGCCTGTTCTCCGCATCTACAAATTCAAACCCTGCGGCTTCTCCAATCTTGCGTCCCAATCGCCCGTATTGGCTATTGGCGACTTCGTGATCGTCATAACCGGCAGCATTGGCAAGTTCAGTATAAGTGATTGAACGATTCAACGCATTAAAATGTGCCTTCAGCATTTCTTTTTGGGCTTCATTTATCTCAATAGTTTGCAACGCTTCTACGTATTTCTTAGCGGGTATTGTATTCATAATCTTTCCTTTTGATTTTTCCATTTTTTTCGCAAAACGATAGACTTTAGTATGATCCGCCTTCACGCCGCGCTCAGCCAAGAAATCGGATATATCCCTCCAAGAGAAACCTTTCTCGCGAAGGATTTGTATCGCCTCGCCATAAGCATCAAGGTTTTCTTTCCTCTCAGCCGCTTTGGCGTCTTCTATGATTCGATTAATGTCCATGTGAACAAAGTATACAATACGCAACAATATGCAACAATATGCAACAATATGCAACAATATGC
>WGBJ01000396.1 GCA_015494385.1 Marinosulfonomonas sp. | reverse complement strand
GAGCAAGTTCGGCCAGATCCTGCTTCAGGGTGCCGGAATACAGGCCGGCCATATGGGTGCGGCAGGGGACGTTGAACTTCTCGAACATCAGCCAGCCACGCAGCGACCAGCTGGAAAATGTGCGGTCGCCGATGTAAAGATCATAGGTCATTGCGACAGGTTAGCGCGGCGTGGCGGCTTTGCCTAATTGCGATTTGTGACGGGGACATCACGAAATTTGATGGCACGGATTTGCCAGAGCGCGCGTGGGTGGTGTAAGGAACGGCATGGGAAATGGATTAATGAAACGGGTTTTGATCTGGGCTTTGCTGGTTTTGGCAAGTGTTGACTGGGCTGTGGCACAGAGCAATTTGCAGGTGTATGCGCCGGTTTATGGCCGCTGGTGCGGGCCGAACCATCCGGTGGATATGTCACGCGCGGGGCCGCCGGTGGATATGCTGGATGCGGCCTGTATGCGGCATGATTACTGCGTGGCGGCGCAGGGGGAATACAACTGCGGTTGTGATGTGTCCTTTCTGAACGAATTGCGTGGCACGCGTTGGCCGAACCCTTTGATGCAGCGAAATGCGCGGGCGATTTATGATGCGATTGCGCTGGTGCCTTGTGACAGTCCGGACGGGACCACATTGAAGCAGACGATGTTTGCGGTGGATTTGTTTTACGATGTGATCAGCGGCAACGGGATGCCGATGGACGTGATGGACCGCTGGCGGACGCTGTTTTTCGGGTATTGACGGCCTGCGTCAGGGGATGTGGTTGATCGCATCGGCTTGCCATTTATCCCCATCCCATTGCAGGCGGGTGACCGACAGGTTGTCGATTTTATGCGAGACCGCCTGATAGGCCGAAACCCCCAGCGCCCGCTGCACCTGTGTCAGGATCACACCGAAATGGGCCACCGCGATGATGTGGCGGCCTTGGTGCTTGCGGCTCATGTCATCGACAAAGGGGCTGATGCGGTTGGCGGCCATGTTCCAGCTTTCCCCGTTTGGTGGCGTCACATCGCCCGGTGTTTCCCAATAGGCGCGGCTTAGGGCCGGATCGCGGGCGGCGACCTGATCAAAGGTCAGCCCGTCCCAGTCACCGAAATTGAATTCACGCAAGGGCTGGGCATGGGGCAGGCGGGTGCGGTTGCCCGCGATGGCGTCGGCGGTAGCGATGCTGCGGGACAGGTCTGAGGAGATCAGCAGCGCGTCCGTGGGCAGGTGTTGGTTCAGGCGGGCGATTTGCGCGGTGTCGGACAGATCTGCGGGCACATCGCGCCAGCCGACAAAGGATTTTTCATGCGTTGGCCCGTGACGCACCCACCACCAGGTTGTCATTCCAGCGCCTCGGGCAGAGTGCCTTTCAGCACCATCGGCAGACCCGCGATGACGGTGACGACAAGGCCCGCTTGTGCGGCAAGGTGCTGGTTCAGGCGCCCTTGGGCTTCGCGGAATTTGCGCGACAGGGCGTTGTCGGGCACCACGCCGGCGCCGACTTCGTTGCTGACGATTGCCACGGGGGCGGGGCAGGTTTTCAGGGCGTTCAACAGGTCGGCTTCGGCCTGTTGCAGATCGGATTCGGCCAGCAGGTGATTGGACAGCCACAGCGTGGCGCAGTCGATCAGCACCACGTAATCGGCCGGCACCTGTTGCAGAGCTGCGGGGATATCCAGCGGGGCCTCGATAGTGTGCCAGCTGCTGCCACGCATATCTCGGTGGCGGGTGATCTTGGCGCGCATTTCATCGTCAAAGGCTTGTGCTGTGGCAATATAGGTTCGCGCGCGCATGGTGGTGGTGACCAGCCGTTCGGCAAAGGTGGATTTGCCAGAGGCGGAAGCGCCGATGATCAGGGTCAGTTTGGGCAACATACGGGGTGTCCTTATGGTGTTGCCAATGACTAGCAAGGGGCGGCGTGGATGGCCAGAGGGGTGTTGGCGCTGCCCTTTTGTTGTGCATTGATTTGTCCCATTGGCATTTCTGCCAAACAGGGGCAGGGTGGCGGGATGAAACATTTTATCTTTGCCATTGCCGCGCTGGTTGCGGTGTCGATTTCGGCGGATGCCGGAGAAATTTCGCCAGAAGGGCTGGATTCCCTGCCGCTTGCGGATGTCTATATCTTGGGCGAGGTGCATGACAATGCGTTGCACCATGAAGGGCAGGCACGGGTGGTGGCGGCGGTTAAACCCAAGGCCGTGGTGTTTGAAATGCTGTCGCCAGAGCAGGCGGCGAAGATCACGCCGGAATTGCTGAAGGATCAAGCGGCATTGGGGGCGGCGCTGGAATGGGAAGCTTCGGGCTGGCCCGATTTTGCGATCTACTGGCCGGTGTTCGAGGCGTTGGGGGATGCCAAGGTTTACGGGGCGGCGCGACCGCGCGAACAGGTGCGCCGCGCGTTCAAAGAAGGGGCGGCTGCGGTGTTCGGGGCGGGATACGGGTTGGAGCAACCCCTGCCGGACGGGCAGTTGGAGCAGCGCAAGCAGGAACAGTTTGCCGACCATTGCGAGGCGATGCCGCTGGATATGATGGGGGGTATGGTCGAGGCGCAGCGGTTTCGGGATGCGGCTTTTGCGGATACGGTGATGCAGGCCTATCGTGAAACTGGCGGACCGGTGGTGCTGATCACCGGCAATGGTCATGCGCGCAAGGATTGGGGGGTGCCTTCGATGCTGGAAGGGGTGAAGGTTCTGGTGGTCGGCTTTGTGGAAGAACCGGCAGAAGGCGAGCAGCCTTTTGATTTCTGGGTAGTGACAAAACCGGTGGACCGCGAAGACCCCTGTCTGGCCTTCAAATAGCGGGATGTGCTCATCGCTCCCTTACGGGCGCTCTTCGCGCGGAAAGCCGTCAGGCTTGAGAAGCGGCTGGTTGAGTTTGCGGCCCTTGCGGCCTACAACGGGGATAACTGTTTGAAAGGGTTGCCTATGCTTGCTGGTAAACGTGTTCTGTTGATCATTGGTGGCGGGATTGCTGCGTTCAAATCTCTGGATCTGATCCGGCGTTTGCGTGAACGCGGGGCCACTGTGGTGCCGGTTCTAACGCGGGCGGCCGAGGAATTTGTCACGCCGCTGTCCACTTCGGCGCTGGCGGCGCAGAAAGTGTATCGCGATCTGTTCGATCTGACGGACGAGGCCGAGATGGGGCATATCGAACTGTCCCGCGATGCCGATCTGGTGGTGGTGGCTCCGGCCACGGCCGATCTGATGGGCAAGATGGCGGCGGGGCTTGCGAATGACCTGGCCTCGACCCTTTTGATGGCCACCGACAAGCGGGTGCTGATCGCGCCGGCAATGAATGTGCGGATGTGGGAGCACCCGGCGACCCAAAGGAACATCGACACCCTGAAAGGGGATGGCGTGCTGTTTGTCGGCCCGAACGAGGGCAACATGGCCTGTGGCGAATTCGGCCCCGGGCGCATGGCCGAACCGCTGGAAATTGTTGCGGCGGTGCAGGCGGCGATTGCCGATGGGCCGTTGAAGGGCAAGCATGTGCTGGTGACGTCGGGGCCAACGCACGAGCCGATTGATCCGGTGCGTTACATCGCCAACCGGTCCAGCGGGGCGCAGGGCACGGCGATTGCACGGGCGCTGGCGGCACTGGGGGCCGAGGTGACATTTGTCACGGGGCCAGCGGATGTGGCGCGGCCAGAAGGGGTGCGGGTGGTCGAGGTGCAGACAGCGCGGGAAATGCTGGAGGCGGTACAGGGGGTCTTGCCTGCGGATGCGGCGGTGTTTGCGGCGGCTGTGGCGGATTGGCGGGTGGAAAACGCGTCTGGTTCCAAGATGAAGAAGGATGGCAAGGGCAGCCTGCCCAAGTTGGAGTTTGCCGAGAACCCCGATATTCTGGCCACGGTCAGCCAGATGAAAAAGGGGCGGCCTGCGCTGGTGGTGGGCTTTGCGGCGGAAACGGATGATGTGGTGGAAAACGCCACGGCCAAACGCAAGCGCAAGGGCTGTGACTGGATCGTTGCCAATGATGTGTCGCCGGAAACGGGGATCATGGGCGGGGATGAAAATGCGGTGGTGGTGATTTCGGGCAGCGGGGCCGAGGAATGGCCGCGTATGGGCAAGGATCAGGTGGCACAGCGGCTGGCCGCGGCGATTGCCGAGGCGTTGGGATAAGAGATTCCTTGCGCTTCGCGCGAGGATATTTATGGAACAAAGATGGGGATGGTGGCGTGGTAACTGTGAGCTTTGTGTGGCTTGAAGGGGCGGATCAGGCGCTGGGCTTGCCGTCTTATGAAACGGCGGGTGCGGCGGGTGCGGATGTGCGGGCGAATTTCCCCGAAGGCGAGCGCGGCGGGCTGGTGATCGAGGCGGGCGCGCGGGCGCTGGTGCCCACGGGGTTGCGGTTGGAAATTCCGTTAGGTTTCGAGGTGCAGATCAGGCCGCGGTCGGGGCTGGCGTTGAAACACGGGATTACCCTGCCCAACAGTCCTGGCACGATTGACAGCGATTATCGCGGGCCGTTGGGGGTGATCCTGTTGAACGCGGGGGACCAGCCATTTGCCGTGAACCACGGGGACAGGATTGCGCAGATGGTGGTGGCCCCTGTGGTGCAGGCACGGTTTGAACTGGTCACGGAACTGGGTGAAACTGCGCGCGGCGAAGGCGGTTTCGGGTCAACGGGGCGCGGTTAGTGGGCGTTGTTCTGGCGTTGATGGCGGGCCTGTGGGGTTTGGGTGCGGTGATGAAGGTGGCCCCCGCGAGGCGCTGGTTTCTGATCGGTCTGGTTTATCTGGCAGTGGTGATCGCACATCTGGTGTTGCCCGATGGCGCACCCTTGCGCGTGGCCACGGGTGGATCGGTGCGGCCCTGGCTGATTTTGGGCGGAATTTTGGCGGTAGTGGTTGCGTATCGCGCCGTTCTGCGTCAGCTTCGCGCCAAAGCCAGGGAAAGAGTTGCCGAGATGACTGAAGCCACACCCAAGCCCACCTTTTCCAATGTTGAGTTGGACCGTTACGCCCGCCATATCATGCTGCGCGAAATCGGCGGGGCGGGGCAGAAAAAGTTGAAAAACGCCCGTGTGCTGGTGATCGGGGCAGGCGGGCTGGGATCACCCGTGCTGCTGTATCTGGCTGCGGCGGGTGTGGGGACCATTGGCATTGTCGATGATGATGCGGTGGACAATTCCAACCTGCAACGTCAGGTGATCCATCGCGATGCCGACATCGGTATGCCCAAGGTGTTTTCCGCCGAAGCGGCGATGAAGGCACAGAACCCGAAGATCGAGGTGCACCCCTATCACCGGCGGCTGGATCAAGACAACGCGGCCGATCTGTTTTCCGGTTATGATCTGTTGCTGGACGGGACCGACAATTTCGATACCCGCTATCTGGTGAACCGCACCTGCGTGGCGCTGGGCCTGCCGCTGATTGCCGGCGCGATCACCCAGTGGGAAGGGCAGATCAGCGTCTATCATCCGGCCAAGGGCGCGCCCTGTTATCAATGTGTATTCCCCGAGACCCCTGCCGCTGGACTGGCGCCGAGTTGCTCCGAGGCTGGCGTGGTTGGCCCGCTGCCCGGCGTGATCGGCACGATGATGGCAGTCGAGGCGGTGAAAGAAATAACAGGGGCAGGTGCGCCGCTGAAAGGCGAGATGCTGATATACGACGCGCTCTATGCTGAAACCCGCAAGATTGGCATCAAGCCGCGCCCGGATTGTCCGGTTTGCAGCGGGAAAGCGGTTTAATTTCCTTGCCTTGGGCGGGGGATTAATCATACTCGCGATCAACGTATAACCAACCTTGGGGGATTCTATTATGAAATTGCTTGCATCTATTGCGGTCTTTGCCACGGCTGCCTTTTCGACTGTTGCCATGGCGGGCAGCCACCTGCCCGATCTGGGCGGCAAAGAAGTGGTGGTTGTCACTGAAAATGCCTATCCGCCGTTGCAGTTTATGGACCCGAAAACAAGCGAGGCGATCGGTTGGGAATATGACGCGATGGACGAGATCGCCAAGCGGATCAATATCAAGGTGACCTATGAGAACATCAGCTGGGATGCAATGATTCCGGCGGTGTCGGAAGGCCAGTTCGATATGGGCATGACCGGTATCACCATTCGTGATGACCGCAAGGAAAAGGTGGATTTTTCCGACCCCTACATGCGCAGCGAAATGGTGATGATGGTGCGCGGTGACGAAGACCGCTTTACCGACACCAAAAGTTTTGCAGCCAATGACGATCTGCTGATGGCGGCACAGCCCGGCACCACACCGTTTTATGTCGGCGTTTACGAGGTGCTGGACGGCAATGAATCCAACCCGCGTATCAAGCTGTTTGAAACCTTCGGGGCAACCGTTCAGGCGCTGAAAACCGGCGATGTCGATCTGGTGCTGACCGATGGCACGGCCGGGGCCGGTTATGTGGATGCCTCGGACGGCGGGCTAAAGATCATTGGCGACAAGCTGGGCACCGAGGACTTCGGGTTTATCTTTCCCAAAGGCTCGGATCTGGTTGGGCCGATCAATGCCGCGATTGCCGATATGAAGGCCGACGGCACCATTGATGCGCTGAACAAAAAATGGTTCCTTGATTACAAAATGGGCGGCTAAACGCCTGAAATAAAAGGATTGCCCCGGCCGGATGTGCCGGGGCTTTTTGGTTAATGATTACACCCCCTTCCCAAGACAAGGATTTCCCCTATTGGCTGGTTCTGGCCGGTGGGCTGGGCATCTATCTGATGTATCGCGTGGTGGCCGATGATCTGTATGCGCAGATATTGACCACCTTGTCGCGCGGCATCGGGGTGACGATTTTTGTCACCTTGGTGGCCTTTGCCATGGCGTCGTTTTTCGGGCTGGTGCTGGCGGTCGGCACCATGTCGCGGTTCATCGTTTTCCGGCAATTGGCGCGGTTTTATATCGAAATTATCCGCGGCATCCCGATGATTGTGCTGCTGCTCTATGTGGCCTTTGTATTTGGCCCCGCACTGGTGCATTTCTGGAACTGGATTGCCGAGGGGCTGGGATTTGATCCAATCCGCACGCGGGATTTTTCGCTGATGTGGCGGGCGATTATTGCGCTGATGATCGGTTATTCCGCCTTTATCGCCGAGGTGTTTCGCGCCGGCCTTCTGTCGGTGGACGAAGGCCAGATCGAAGCGGCCAAGGCATTGGGGCTAAGCGGCTGGCACCGTTTCCGGCACATTGTTTTCCCGCAAGCATTTCGCACCATCATGCCGCCGCTTGGCAATGATTTTATCGCGATGATCAAGGATTCATCGCTGGTGTCGGTGCTGGGGGTTTCCGACATTGCGCAACTGGGCAAGGTAACGGCGGCCGGGAATTTTCGATATTTCGAAACCTATAATGTGGTGGCACTTTTGTATCTGGTGATGACGGTTTCCCTGTCCCTGCTGCTGCGGCGGTTGGAACGCAAGATGCGGTCGAAATACCCGTAAGGGCTGCCTCGT
>WGBJ01000395.1 GCA_015494385.1 Marinosulfonomonas sp. | reverse complement strand
TTGGGCCAGGATCTGATGGCGGCTGATACCCGCGAAGCGCTTGCTGCTATTCGGTCAGGGGCGGGAAAACCGGTTCGTATATACGATTATCTGGATGGTGAAGATCAGCCGGTTCGCCGCAGCTTTGTCTGCAAGGTTGATAATTCGGGTAGGGAAACCATTGAAATATTTGGGATAAAGCTAACCCTGCGTAAAGTTGTCGAAGAGTGTAATAATCCTGAATATCGAATCGAAAATACCTACTGGATTTCGGGGAGACACCGTATTTGGCAAAGTAAGCAGTGGGTTGGTCCGGATGTAGGGTATGTTTTTTCGCAACAGTTATCCCGCTAAAATGGCAATATTTTGCATGTAATAGTGGAAGCCATTAAAAGAAATGTTTTTTCTTGGGCAAGGCTATGTTAATAATTAAGCAAGATAATGAATATCCTTGTGTAACTTTTAAGGAGGCCAAATATGCGGTTTCATCTTACTCTTTCTCTTGCAGCTGCGTTGGCTGTGACTTCTGTTGTTTCAGCATCGGCTGGTAGCTTGGTTGATCCTGCTATTGAAGGTGAGACCATGGTCGCACCCGCACAAGCAGGTTCCATGGGCGGCTTGGGCAGCGGTGCTATCGTTGGTCTGGTCGCTTTGCTGGCGATTGCTGCGGCATCTGGCGGTAGTTCGACAACCACTACCAACTAATAATTCGCACATGACCACTTCTTTCTAACTAGTGGTTTGAAGTGTTTTCGAGGCGAACCGCATCTGGTTCGCCTCTTTTCATTTCCGGAGTGCAATGTGTATCCAAGGCATTTCCTTATGCGAAAAGATTTGCAATAACTTGTAAAAGAAAACTTGGGGCGATTTACCAAATGAAAGTTACCTGGATAGTATTGGGCCTCTTCCTTTCGGGCTGTGGAGTTGCGTATATTTCGCCTTCGGTTTCCGAACAGGCGGAAGGGACCAAAGTCCGTGTTGTGAATGTGACCCCGGAAACTGTGCTGATCGCCAACAAATCGAATTACCGGCCCAAACAATTGCCGGCGGTCTTTTTCCAGAATGCCGGTGCTGGCGGTGGAATCCGTGGTGCGGGGGCATTGCCTCAACCCGCCCTCGAGCCGCAATCGCGGCCGACCGCTATTGAAACACGACTGCCGCCCACCCTTCCTGACCGGCCTTACCGTATTGGCGTCGGGGATGTTCTGGTCCTTGCAACCCGTCAGGCGGGATCGACCGTAGAGGAATTGACCGGATTGCTGGCGGCGCAAAACCGCAGGCAGGGGTACACGGTTCAGGATGACGGCGCGATTGCCATTCCCGATGTCGGGCGTATCCTCTTGGCCGGAAAGACGCTGGAAGAAGCCGAAACAATCGTTTTCCAGCAACTTGTGGAAAACCAGATCGATCCGACCTTCAGTCTGGAAGTTGCCGAATTCAATTCCAAACGGGTTTCCGTTGGCGGCGCTGTCAAAAACCCCTCGATCGAGCCTATTACCCTGACCCCTCTGTATCTGAACGAAGCCATTGCCAAGGCGGGCGGTGTTGATGCGCCGGACGGAAAATATGTGATCCTGCGCCTGTATCGGGACGGAAAACTATACCAAATGCCGCTAAAGGCTCTGCCAAACACCCAGATCCGCCTGAAAGACGGCGACCGGATTTTTGTGGATACGGATTACAAGCTGGATCAGGCGCAGGCCTATTTTGAAGAACAGATCAAACTGGCCGAGTTCCGCCAGAATTCCCGTATTCAGGCGTTGAACGAGTTGAACACAGAAATCTCGCTTCGGCGGGCAGCGCTGGAAGAAAGCCGTTCCAATTTCAAATCCAGGGTGGAACTGGATGCGGTGGATCGTGACTATGTTTATCTGGTCGGCGAGGTGAAAAACCAGCGCCGGTTCCCGCTGCCGTTCGGGCGTAAGGCAACCGTTGCCGATGCTCTGTATTCGGATGGTGGTGCGCTGACAGAATTTGCCAACCCGTCCCAGATATATGTTCTGCGGGCATCCCCGGATCCGGCAGATTTTGGCGCAGTGACTGCTTGGCATCTTAACGCGCGCAATGCGGTTAACTTTCTGCTGGCAACCAAAATGGAATTGCGTCCGAACGACGTCATTTTCATTGCGGAACAGCCGATTACCCGTTGGGGTCGTGTGATAAAGCAGGTCGTGCCATCGCTTATCACCGCCAGTATCGGGGCCGCGACCAACTAAGAGGCCAGCAACTATTTCAGCGCGTTATTCCCGCGTTTATGTCTGAGGAACCGTTAGTCGTGTTTGCGGATCCCGTCCCAGCTGTTTGACAGTTTGGCGGTGCCGACAATCAGGCTGACCACCCGTTCGGATGTGTTTGTAATGCAATAATCGGCGGGGACCGGTTGTGCCACGTTGTTGGCCGCGCGCTCCTCGAACAGTTTTGTGGCTGTTTCCACACCGTTTACGATAACGTCCCGATCCAGACCGGTCATAATGATACAGCCCGCATCCACGGCTTCGGGCCGCTCGATCGCGTCCCTTGGCGTGATCGCGGGGAAACCCAGTATCGAGGATTCCTCGGCAATGGTTCCGCTATCCGAAATGGCACAAAAGGCGTTCATTTGCAGATGGTTGTAGTCATGGAACCCAAAAGGTTTGTTAAACTTTATCCGGTCGTCAAACGACATGCCTTCAAGAGCCTCCAGCCGCTTTCGGGTGCGGGGATGGGTGGACAGAATGATCGGGAAATCATAGCGCCGCGCCAGTTCTTCCAGTGCTTCCATCAGGGCAATCAGGCGGGGTTTGCTATCGACGTTCTCTTCCCGATGCAGGGAAACAACGAAATAGCGCCGCGCCTGCAGATCAAGTTCCGACAGAATACCGGAGGCTTCGATCCGGTCGCGATAATGTTCCAGAACTTCCCGCATCGGGCTGCCGGTCAGAACGATGCGCCGGTGGGGCAACCCTTCCGACAGCAAATGCCTGCGCGCGTGTTCGGTATAGACCAGATTGAAATCCGCAATATGGTCCACCAGCCGACGGTTTGTTTCCTCGGGCACGTTCATGTCAAACGATCTGTTTCCGGCTTCCATGTGGTAAACCGGAATTTTCATCCTGCGGGCCATGATCGCCGAAATGGCCGAATTGGTGTCCCCCAGAATAACGACCGCGTCCGGTTTTTCCTGCTCCAGAACCTGTTCGGTGCTGCGCATAATATTCCCGAGGGTTTCCCCCAGAGTGCCGCCACCAACCCCGAGGAAATGGTCAGGCTTGCGCACGCCAAGATCCTTGAAGAACACCTCGTTCAACTCGTAATCATAGTTT
>WGBJ01000394.1 GCA_015494385.1 Marinosulfonomonas sp. | reverse complement strand
GCGTCAAACGCGCTGTATCGGGATAATCTGGCCAAGGGCCAGACCGGCCTGTCGGTGGCGTTCGACCTGCCCACCCAGACCGGATATGACAGCGACCATGTGTTGGCCAAAGGCGAGGTTGGCAAGGTTGGCGTCCCAGTCAACCATCTGGGCGACATGCGCGCATTGTTTGCCGATATTCCGCTGGAACAGATGAACACCAGCATGACGATCAACGCCACAGCACCCTGGCTGCTCTCGCTCTATATCGCGGCGGCCGAGGAACAGGGCGCCGATGTCAGCAAACTGCAAGGCACGGTACAAAACGACATCATCAAGGAATATCTTTCGCGCGGCACCTATATCTGTCCGCCCAAACCATCCCTTCGCATGATCACCGACATCGCCGCCTACACCCGCGAGCATCTGCCCAAATGGAACCCGATGAACGTCTGTTCCTACCATCTGCAAGAGGCCGGCGCGACACCGGAAGAGGAATTGGCCTTTGCGCTGGCCACCGCCACCGCCGTGCTGGACGACCTGAAGGGCAAGGTGCCTGACGAACATTTCCCCGCGATGGTCGGGCGCATTTCGTTCTTTGTGAACGCCGGTATCCGGTTCGTCACCGAGATGTGCAAGATGCGCGCCTTTGTCGAATTGTGGGATGAGATCACCCGCGAGCGTTACGGCGTGGAGGACCCGAAATTCCGCCGCTTCCGTTACGGGGTGCAGGTGAACTCACTGGGCCTGACCGAACAGCAGCCGGAAAACAACGTCTACCGCATCCTGATCGAAATGCTGGCCGTAACCCTGTCCAAAAACGCCCGCGCCCGTGCGGTGCAACTGCCCGCGTGGAACGAAGCATTGGGCCTGCCGCGCCCGTGGGATCAGCAATGGTCGCTTCGGATGCAACAGATTCTGGCCTATGAAACCGACCTGCTGGAATATGACGACCTGTTTGACGGCAACCCCGCCATCACCCGCAAGGTCGAGGAGTTGAAATCCGGCGCCCGTGCCGAACTGGCCCAGATCGACGGTATGGGCGGGGCGGTGGCGGCGATTGATTATATGAAATCACGGCTGGTCGAATCCAACGCCGCCCGCATCGCCAAGATCGAGGCCCGCGAAACCACCGTGGTCGGCGTGAACCGCTGGACCGAGGCCGCCCCCAGCCCGCTGACCGCTGGCGATGGCTCGATCATGGTGGCCGATCCTGCGGCCGAGGCCGACCAGATCGCCCGCCTGAACGCATGGCGCGAAGCCCGCGATGATGCGGCGGTGCAAAAGGCACTGACCGATTTGCGCGCCGCTGCCAAATCCGGCGAAAACATCATGCCTGCCTCTATCGCGGCCGCCCGCGCAGGTGCAACCACCGGCGAATGGGGCGCAATGGTGCGCGATGCCTTTGGCCAGTACCGTGGCCCCACCGGTGTTTCCAAAAACCCCAGCAACCGCACCGAAGGGCTGGAAGACATCCGCGCGCAGGTCGATGCGGTCTCGGACCGTCTGGGCCGCCGCCTGAAACTTCTGGTCGGCAAACCGGGGCTGGACGGCCATTCCAACGGCGCCGAACAGATCGCCACCCGCGCCCGTGATTGCGGCATGGACATTACCTATGACGGCATCCGTATGACCCCTGCGGAAATCGTGGAAAGCGCGAAAAAGGATGACCCGCACGTGATCGGCCTGTCGATCCTGTCGGGCAGCCACATCCCCTTGATTGCCGACCTGATGCAGCAGCTAAAAGATGCCGGTCTGACCGATATTCCGGTGATCGCTGGCGGTATCATCCCTGATGATGACGCCGAAGATTTGCTCAAAATGGGGGTCGCGCGGGTCTATACGCCCAAGGATTTTGAATTGAACAAGATCATGGCGGATATTGTCACGCTGGTTGATTCCCCGAACCAATAACCTGAGTCCGGCACAGGGAAGAGATACCTTGACCACAATCCGGCAAAGCTGGCGATGGGGGGCGGGTTAAAAACAGGGGATGCCGATTGACACCTACGCCGTATTGAACACCCGTGACGGGTGCAATTCACCAGATTTGTAAACGCCTACCGCGACGGCTTTGCCATCCAGCGACGCCCAGGCCTCGTCGCCGTATTCCACATCAGACGCCAGCACCATCCCCGGATTCCCGTGCCGCAAACGCGCGGCAGCTTCGGGGGTGCAGCGCAGTTCGGGCAGGTCTTCCAACCCCTGTTCCAGCGGGCGCAGATAGGCGTCCAGCTCGCCGGTTTTGGCCAGTTCCTCGACCAGTTCCATGGTGATGCCATCCTCGGCCTCGAAAGGGCCGGACCAGACACGGTGCAGCGATTTGACATGGGCGAAACACCCCAGCACCGCCCCCAGATCACGCGCGATCGAGCGCACATAGCCACCCTTGCCGCAGATCATTTCCAGCACGATATGATCATCGCCGATCCGCTCGACCAGTTCCAGTTCCTCGACCCACAGCGGGCGGGCCTTGATCTCGACCTCTTCGCCCGCGCGGGCCAGTTTATAGGCACGCTGGCCGTCAATTTTCACGGCAGAAAACTGTGGCGGGATTTGCATGATGTCGCCGGTGAATTGCGGCAATGCTGCGCGGATTTCATCATCGGTGGGGCGCGTGTCGGATTCAGCGATTACTTCGCCCTCGGCATCATCGGTGTTGGTCGCCTGCCCCAGCCGCACGGTAAAACGATAGGCCTTTTGCGCATCCGTAATATAGGGCACGGTTTTCGTCGCCTCGCCCAGCGCAATCGCCAGCACGCCGGTTGCCTCGGGGTCCAATGTGCCCGCATGGCCCGCCTTTTTCGCGTCCATCGCCCAACGCACCTTGTTCACCACCGCATTCGAGGTGATGCCCGCCGGTTTGTTGATCACCAGCCAGCCCGAAATATCACGGCCATTTTTACGTCTGCGTCCCAAGGGTGTGCTCCAGAAATTACCTTAAGATGTGGCGTTTAGTGCGCCTGCCCACGCAGGTCAACGGCTGATCACGGTGCCCACGATCACCCCCAGCGGAAAGCCACTGTCGGACCGGCCCAGATCGGGCGCATACAGGCGCGAAACCTTGCCGTCGAAATAGAGCGCATTGGGAGTTTTCAGATGGTCGCGAAACAGCGAGCCGAATTCGTGGAAGGTGACCGGATTGTCCGAGATCACGAACCATGCGCGGGTGCCATCGGCCGAAACCCCGACCCCGTTGCGGATATAACGCGAGGTCGCATCCAGCAGAAACCGCGGATGCAGCGCCCCGTCAATCACCAGCATCGGGCCGGACTGTGTGGCATAATCACAAGCCGGTCTGGCATCGCGAAACGCATTGGTTTCAATCACCGCCAACCGGTCCTTGCCGAAACAGAACACGCCATTGGGTTTCAGGCCAAAGTTGCCGTATGTGCCGCCATCGGCCAGCGGTGCGCGTTCCTTGCCGTTCTCGATAAACAGGCCAACAGGGCTGCGGTCGGAATGATACATCCCGGCATTCATGGCAAAGCCCAGCATCTGGCCGTTCTGCTCCAGCATCGCGTTGATCCGGCTAAAACTGCCCAGCAGCCGACCATCCGCATCGGAATGGAACAGCCGCAGATCATCGTCCAGCGTCGCTTCGCAAAGGGTGTAGTCGTTGGATTTATACGTCAGCGTTTCGCAGGCATTCGCCGCAGCGGGCAACAGGAACAGAAATGCCAAAACGGCGCGGATCATTCACCGCCTCCGTCTGCATCCCCGCCATCGCTGTCATTTTCAATATCGCGGCGCACGTCGTCCTGTTCCAGAATGCGACGGGTCTCGTCCATCTGATCAAAAGTTTCGTCAATCAGGAACCGAATTTCCGGCGCATATTTCAGGGCCAGCGTTTTGGCCACCGCGCGGCGGATTTCATATCGGTTCTGGCGCAGCAGCAACAGCGCCTGTTCCTTGTCCTTGCCGCCCAGCGGCAGCACGAATGCGGTCGCAACCTTCAGGTCGGGCGATGTGCGCACCTCGCCCACCGTAATCGACATGCGGTTCAGGTCGGGATCGTGGATATCGCCACGGGTCAGGATTTCCGACAGGGAACGCCGGATCAATTCGCCAACACGCAGTTGACGTTGCGAGGGGCCACGGGCCGAATGGTGGGTTTGTTTTGCCATAAACCCCATCTAAGCCGGTTGCGCGATCTGTGCAAGCGGGTCAGTATATACACTACAGATATTTAGGAGATGCAGGATGAGCAAACTTCCGGGCGTGGTGGTAAACGGGGTGTCGGGCCGGATGGGTCAGATGCTGGTGAAATTGGTCAGTGAAAACAAGGCAATGCAATTGGTTGGCGCGCTGGAACGGCCCGGCCATGACTGGATCGGTCAGGACGTCGGCGTGGCAATGGGCGGCGCCGAAATTGGCGTGAAGGTCAGCGACGATCCGCTTGAGGTCATGGCCAAAGCCCAAGCGGTGATTGATTTCACGGTGCCTGCGGCCACGGTGGCGATGGCGGAACTGGCCGCGCAGGCGCGTGCGGTGCATGTGATCGGCACCACGGGGTTGTCGGATGATGATCTGGCGAAAATCAAGGCCGCATCGCGACATTCCGTTGTGGTACGGGCGGGCAACATGAGCCTTGGGGTGAATCTGCTGGTGCAACTGACCAAACAGGTCGCCGCCGCGCTGGATGCGGATTTCGACATCGAAATTGTCGAGGCCCACCACAGACACAAGGTGGACGCGCCATCCGGCACCGCGCTGATGCTGGGCGAGGCCGCCGCCGATGGGCGCGGGGTTTCTTTGGCCACGGTAAAGGACAGCGGACGCGACGGGATCACCGGCGAACGCAAACGCGGCGACATCGGCTTTTCGGCCATTCGTGGCGGGGATATTGTGGGTGAACATGATGTGATTTTCGCCGGCGAAGGCGAGCGCATCGTGCTGCGCCACATGGCCACCGACCGCGCCATTTTCGCCCGTGGTGCCCTAAAGGCCGCGCTGTGGGGGCAAGGGCGCAAGCCGGGGGAATACGATATGCTGGATGTGCTGGGGTTGTAGTTTTGGGCTAAACCTTGTCATCCCCGCGCAAGCGGGGACCTCGTTAAGGATGCGCCAAGCTTCGAGGGGTCCCCGCTTGCACGGGGATGACATGGGTGCGAGATAGTGAGGGCATCTTGGCCCCCTCAAAAATCCACCGCGATCCCCTTCTTCTCCCAATCGCCATAGCGCACAGGTTCTGGTCCGTCGCGGCCACCCAGCTCTTTGGGCAACTCGGCGGCTTTGGCATTTTTGCGGCGTTCCTCGGCTTCCTTCAGCGCGCGTTGCGCGGCGGGGGGCAGGTCTTTGGGGGTATCGGGGGGCGTATCTGACATGGCTCATCTCTTGTTCAGCTTGCCCCTATGATATAGGCGGTGACGCAGGCATATCAACAAAGGAATACACCATGTCCCAACCCGGTCTAAACCCGCGCCGCGCGGCGGTTCGATTGCTGGACGGGGTATTGGGCAAAGGCGCGTTGCTGCCCGAACTGTTGGTGACCGGTGCGCTGGACAAGCTGGACCCGTCCGAAAAGGCCCGCGCACAGCGGCTGGCGATGGAAACCCTGCGCTGGATGGATCGGGCCGACCGGATGCTGGGGCCGTTTTTGCAACGCAAACCGGACCTGATGGTGCACAACGTATTGCGCCTGTCGGTGGTCGAGCTGTGCGTTGATGGTGCCGCGGCACACGGGGTGGTGAATTCGGCCGTGTCAATGGTCAAAGCGGACAAGGTGCATCATCGGGCATCAGGCATGGTCAACGCGGTGTTGCGCAAGATCGACGTGGCGGCGTGGGATAAATTGCCCTTGCCGCGCCTGCCGAAATGGTTGCGCAAACCGCTGGTGGCCGATTACGGCAAGAAAACCGTCGAGGCGATGGAAGCCAGCTTTGCCAAGGGCGCACCGCTGGATTTGACGCCCAAGGGGGATGCGGCGCCGCTGGCCAAGGCCGTTGGCGGCACAGTGTTGCCGACTGGATCAGTGCGGGTGTTGGGGGCTGGTCAGGTCTCGGCCCTTGCCGGATATGAGGCGGGTGACTGGTGGGTGCAGGACGCCGCCGCCGCGATCCCCGCCAAGGTTTTGAACGCGCGAGCCGGTGAACGGGTGCTGGATATGTGCGCCGCCCCCGGTGGCAAAACCATGCAACTGGCCGCAGCGGGGGCCGATGTGGTGGCGATTGATGTCTCTAAGAAACGGATGGCGCGGGTGCGCGAAAATCTGGAGCGCACGGGGCTGGATGCAACCCTGCGGGTGGTGGACGCGCTGGAGTGGCGCGAGGCGCTGTTTGACGCGATCCTGCTGGATGCGCCCTGCACCGCGACAGGCACAATCCGCCGGCACCCCGATTTGCCCCACGCCAAGGATGGCGCGGATTTTCCCGCGCTGTTTGCCTTGCAGGAACGGATGATTGACCACGCCCTGAGCCAGCTAAAACCGGGCGGGCGGCTGGTGTTTTGCACCTGTTCGCTGCTGCCGGACGAGGGCGAAATCCAGATCGAGGATGCGCTGAAACGCCATGATGATATTACGGTCGAGCCGATCACCCTTGCAGGGCTTGATCCGGCATGGGCCACGCCCGAAGGCGGCCTGCGCCTGCGCCCCGATTACTGGGCGGACATGGGCGGCATGGACGGGTTTTACATCGCGGTGATCCGAAAAGGCACCTAGCGTGGTTTGGTGACATTGCGCATGGCGGTGCGGGCCAACCCCAACTGCCGTTCGCGCAGCACGATGGCCACGCCCGACAGGATAATCAATGCGGCACCGGCCAGCATCGCCCATGTGGGCACCTCGTCAAAGGCGAAGTAACCGATCAGTAGCGACCAGATCATCGACACATAGGTGAACGGCGCCAGGGTGCTGGCATCGGCAAAGCGGTAGCTGCTGGTCAGCAATATCTGCCCCACACCGCCAACCACGCCTGCGCCAATCAGGTAAAACCATTCCATCCCCACCGGCCAGACCCAGCCGAAGGGTAGCGAAAACAGCGACAGAACCATCGAGGTCATCG
>WGBJ01000393.1 GCA_015494385.1 Marinosulfonomonas sp. | reverse complement strand
GGTTATACCCGTGATGCGGCTGGTCAAAGCGAATTCCGGAATATTTGCAAATCCTTGGCTGAAATACATCTGCTAACTGCAAATTTGCTAAGATACGGGCACGATATTGACTCGTCACCGGCCATCTGTCCTAACTTCATACCAATAGTTGAAAGCATTTATTTACAAGGGAGCGCCGGATTTGCCGTATCGGATCATCACCGCCATTGCCTCGATACTTGTCGCGATCCTGCTGGCTGCGATTACCTTTGGACTGGCGGGAATTGTGGTTGGCCACATCCAGAACCAGACCCCCGAAGCCGCCGCGACCCCGCTGGCGCTGGCGATTATCTCGACCCTTCTGGCGCTTGTGTTTGCCATTCCGACGA
Source organism: Marinosulfonomonas sp. (assembly GCA_015494385.1). Lineage (GTDB taxonomy): Bacteria > Pseudomonadota > Alphaproteobacteria > Rhodobacterales > Rhodobacteraceae > Profundibacter. The sequence goes on along the minus strand of WGBJ01000393.1, from coordinate 3,422 downwards.
TGCGCAAAAACCTTCTGGTGCGCAGCTATAACACCAAGGGGCGCGTTTTGTTCATCCTGCTTTGCGCAGGCATCATCGCCGGAATTGCCTACGCCGGCGCTACGGTTCTAAGGTCGGATATCCAGATCAACATCCCCAAAGCACTTATTCCACCCATCGGGGGCGGAATACTTGTGTTGTTCTTTTTGACCTTCATCTTTCCCGGCTTTGCCTTTCTGGAACTGCGCGACGCCAAAAGAAAGATCGAGGTTTTCTCGGACCCCACCGTGCAACGCCATATCGTACCGCAACAGATGGTGATCATCATCCCACACTACCAGCAAAGCCTTGTTTCGCGTATTCTGCGCCCGTTGCTGTGGATGCTTGCCCTTCTGTTCATCGCTGTTGGCCTATATGGCGCAACGGCGGCGCGTTTCCTGCCAACCGGCCCACATATGGACTGGGTTGCGGAAAAGCTGGCGGTTCTTATCGCCCTGCCGGTTGGTGTGCTGGCCGCTCTGGTCTTCTTTAGCAAACCTGAGGCCGGAAAAGGGATGTTCGGCGCGGCATTGATGCAAAATCTGGCCATCTTCCTGCTGCTTGCGACAGGGATTGGGGCCGTGGCCAAACCGTTCTTTACATCGGGATACCCCGATATCCTGTCCCACCTGACCAATGGCGAACAAGGCAGCCAGACCGTTGTCCTGCAGGATTTCGACAAAGGCATATGCAACAACAGTGCAAGCGTTGCCTACACCGGCGAAACCCAAGCAACAGTTACGGTCTGTGACATCCCCGAGGCCCTTCGCGGCGCAGTGGTCAAAGGCGATCGCCTGACCATCACTGGCGAACAGACACCCTATGGCCTGCGCTACACCGGGATCAGCAAAACCGTGATTGCGGAAGAACCCGAAACCACGTCAGAGGAACAACCCTCCAACCCCTGATCCACTGGTATGTGCATTTTCGCAGACCCCGCCCTGCCGGACCGATAGTGGACATTGTCAACCAAATCCGGTAGGCAAACACGCATGACGCGAAACGCAGCGGTGCGCTATCTGGATCGCACCACGCCCCCTCATATCTCGACCCTGATCTTGCTGGCATCCCTGCCCGCATTGTCAATGAACATGTTCCTGCCCTCGCTGCCCGCGATGGCGAAATATTTCGCGGTGGATTACCGGCTGATGCAGCTATCGGTCGCGCTCTACCTTGGGGTCAGCGCCGTTTTGCAATTGATGATCGGCCCCTTGTCCGACCGTTTCGGCCGCCGCCCGCTGATCCTTGCCGGTGGTGCGCTGTTCCTGCTGGCCACGCTGGGCTGCCTCTGGGCGCCCACCGCAGAATTGTTCCTGATGTTTCGCATGGCGCAGGCCGTGATCGCCACCGGCATGGCCATTTCCCGCGCCGTGGTGCGCGATATGGTGCCCGATGCACAGGCCGCCTCGATGATCGGATATGTCACCATGGGCATGTCGCTGGCACCGATGCTGGGGCCACTGCTGGGCGGGGTGCTGGACAGCTATTTTGGCTGGCAATCGGTGTTCTGGGTTTTGTTCGGGCTGGGCGCGGCGCTGTTTGTGCTGTCCTGGTATGACCTTGGTGAAACCTCGATCACCACCAACCGCAGCTTTGCCGAACAGTTCCGCCAATATCCCGAATTGCTGATGTCGCGCCGGTTCTGGGGCTATTGCCTGTCCGCCACCTTCGCCTCGGGTGCGTTTTTCGCCTATCTGGGCGGAGCACCCTTCGTGGGTAAGGAAATCTTTCATATGGACGCGATCTGGCTGGGGCTGTCCTTTGGCGCGGTGTCCTTTGGCTATATGGTGGGCAACTTCCTGTCTGGCCGTTTTTCCACCCGCATCGGCATCAACCGGATGGTCCTGTTTGGCTGTATCATTGCGGCGGTGGGGATTTCGATCTCGATGGCATTATTCTATCTGGGCATCGGCAATGCCTTCACCTTTTTCGCCTTCATGTCGACGGTGGGTCTGGGCAACGGTATGACCCTGCCCAACACCAGTGCCGGCATGTTGTCGGTGCGCCCTGATCTGGCCGGTTCGGCCTCGGGCCTTGGCGGGGCGATTTTGATTGGCGGCGGGGCGGCATTATCGGCCTTTTCCGGTAGCCAGTTGTCGGTGGATACCGGCGTTTATCCATTGCTGTGGATCATGATTGCCTGTTCGGTTCTGGCCATCCTTGCGATCCTTTATGTGATGCGCCGCGAACGGCAGTTGTCGATGTAGCCTATTGCATTGCACCGCTTTGCAAAGTTTACTACCCGAAACCGCAAAGCTGCAAAGGACGCACCAATGGCCACCCAGAAACTATACGCCGGTGTCAAACTGCGCGAGGTGCGCACTGGCCTTGGCCTGACCCAAAAGGCCTTCGCCGAAAAGCTGGGCGTGTCCCTGCCCTATCTGAACCAGATGGAGAACAACAACCGCCCGGTCAGCACCGGCGTGGTGCTGGCACTGGCGCAGGAATTCGGCTTTGACGTGACCGAACTGTCGGTGGGCGACAGCGAACGCATGGTGACGGACATGCGCGAGGCACTGGCCGATCCGGTGTTTGCCGACAGCACCCCGCCACTGGCCGACCTGCGCCTGACGGCCTCGAACGCCCCTGCCCTTGCGCGTGCCTTTCTGGAACTGCACCGCGCCTACCGGCAAACCCATGAACGCCTTGCCTCGCTGGACGAGGCCTTGGGCCGCGAAGATGCCCGCGTGCAGGCCAGCCCCTGGGAAGAGGTGCGCGATTTCTTTCACTACTGCGACAACTATATCGACGCAGTTGATCACGCCGCCGAACATTTCGCCGAAGGCGCGTTTCAACAGAATCAGAGCCTGCGCCAACACGCGGTTCAGGTGCTAAAGCCGCATAATGTCACCCTGACCCTGACCGACAGCCCCGCCTTGCGCGAATTTGATCCCGCCAGCGGCACGTTAACCCTGTCCACTCGCGCCCCGCGCGCCACGCAGGATTTTCAACTGCTGATGCAGGTGGCGCTGATCACCCAGAACCAGCTGATCGAAGCCACCCTTGATCTGGCCCGTTTCCAGACCGACGCGGCCCGCGCCATCGCCAAAATCGGGCTGACCAATTATTTTGCCGGCGCCGCAATGATGCCCTACCGCCGGTTCCTGTCCACCGCGCATGAGGTGCGCCATGATCTGGAACTGCTGGCCGAGCGTTTCGGCACCTCGATCGAACAGGTGGCGCACCGCCTGTCCACCCTGCAACGCCCCGGCGCCAAGGGTATCCCGTTCTTTTTCGTGCGTGTTGATCAGGCGGGCACGATCACCAAGCGCCACTCGGCCACCCGTCTGCAATTTGCCCGTTTCGGCGGCGCCTGCCCGCTGTGGAACGTGCACCGCGCCTTTGAAACACCGGGCCGGTTCCTGCGGCAACTGGCCGAAACCCCCGACGGGGCACGGTATTTC
>WGBJ01000392.1 GCA_015494385.1 Marinosulfonomonas sp. | reverse complement strand
ATTCGAGGAAGACGCCGAAGCCGAGGCCGTTATGACAGCCCCCATTCGGGATATGATGGGCGACAAGAAATCCATGGACGAAATCGAAGATGCCGAAATCATCGAGGATGAAAAACCCGGTGATGATCTGGCCGCTGGCCTGTTTGCCGGTGATGATCCGGAATTCGACGAAGAAGCTCTGCGTGAAATGGTAAGCGAGATCGTGCGTCAGGAACTGCAAGGGGCTTTGGGCGAGCGGATCACCCGCAATGTGCGCAAGCTGGTGCGCCGTGAAATCAACCGCCTATTGGCTGCGCAGGATTTCGACTAGGTCCTGCCGCTACCCGGCCAGATTCAGTAAAGTATCCAGATCCAGATTCCGTTCCAGATGGTCGGCCAGCGCATCCAGCACCTGTTCGACCGTATCATCGTATCCGGCATTGCCGGCGGTTCCGCCCAACCCCGTTAGATAAGCGGCGCGAAACCCGTCTGCGGTGAACAGCCCGTGCATATAACTGCCCAGCACCCGCCTGTCCGGTGACGCTGCCCCATCCAGCCGCCCGTCAATATCCAGCCATGCCCGCGCGCAATCCGGCCCTGTGGTGGCCCCGATATGGATTTCATATCCCCGCACCAAATCGCCGGTTGGCAGATAGGTGGCCGTTGCCTGCTCCAGCCGTTTTTGCGGCGACATTTCGGTCACAACGTCCAGCAGGCCCAGCCCGTCATATTCGCCCGCGTGCCCCTCGATCCCGTCTTTATCGATAATCTTGCGCCCCAGCATTTGATAACCGCCGCACAATCCCAGCACATGCCCGCCGCGCCGCAGATGCGCGGCAAGGTCAATGTCCCACCCCTGCGACCGGAAATAGGCCAGATCGGCGATGGTGGATTTGGTGCCGGGGATCAGCACCAGATCGGCGTTGCCGGGCAGGGGGCGACCGGCATCGATGATTTCGATGGTGACATCCGGTTCCGCCGCCAACGGGTCCAGATCGTCGAAATTGGCAATCCGTGACAGGCGCGGCACGGCGATTTTGAACGCCCCGCCTTTGCGCGAGGCAATGTCCATCACGTCCTCGGCGGGCAGGCGCCAGGCATCGGCAAACCACGGCAGGGTGCCGATATCGGCCCAGCCGGTGCGCTGGGCGATCTCGTGCGCGCCTTCGGTAAACAGGCTGACATCGCCGCGAAATTTGTTGACGATGAACCCTTTGATCCGGTCGCGATCCGTATCCGGCAACACTGCGTGCGTGCCAACCAGTTGCGCAATCACCCCGCCCCGATCAATGTCGCCGACCAGAACCACGGGCACATGTGCCGCCTCGGCAAAGCCCATGTTGGCAATATCGCCATCACGCAGGTTTATTTCCGCCGGACTGCCCGCGCCCTCGACCAGAACCAGATCAACACCGTCTGCAAGCCGCCGGAAACTCTCCAGCACCTCGGGCATCAGGGTGGCCTTCATCGCGGAATAATCGCGGGCCTTCAGGGTGGCAATGCGCTGCCCCTGAACCACCACCTGCGCGCCGATATCGCTTTCGGGTTTCAGCAACACGGGGTTCATATCCGTCACCGGCTCCACCCCCGCCGCCCGCGCTTGCAACGCCTGCGCGCGACCGATTTCGCCACCATCGACCGTCACGGCGGCATTGTTCGACATGTTCTGCGGCTTGAACGGGCGCACTGACAACCCGCGCCGCGCATAGGCCCGTGCCAGACCGGCGACCAGCATCGACTTGCCTACATTCGAGCCTGCGCCCTGTATCATAAGTGATTTTGCCATTGTGCCCTTTATCCCTATGCTGGGGTCAGGAAACAAGCAGGAAACGCCACTTGAACACACCATCGCATATGTTGCTGGGTGCTGCCATCTTTGGCCGTGCAAACCATGCCAAAATTACAGCGGCGGCCCTGTTGGGCGGGCTGGCACCGGATATATCGCTGTACGTGATGGCGGGTTGGGCGCTGTTTGTGCAGAATATTCCGCCGGATGTGGTGTTCGGGCAGTACTACTTTTCCCGCGAATGGATGCAGGTCTTTGCCTATGACAACAGTTTCATCCTGTGGGGCGTATTGCTGGGATTTGGCCTGTGGCGCAGGAAACCGTGGGTGATTGCCTTTGCCGGCGCGGCGATCCTGCATCTGGTCACGGATTTCCTGTTGCACCACGATGACGCCCGCCCGCATTTCTGGCCGCTGAGTGATTGGGTCTTCCAAAGCCCGGTCAGCTATTGGGACAGCCGCTATTACGGCAGGATCATCGCACCGCTGGAACTGCTGATGGATTTCATCCTGTGCTTTGTCCTGTGGCGGCGCCATCGCGGGCGCTGGGCAAGGTTTGCGGTTGGCGGCACCACAGCGGTATTATTTGTTCCGCTTGCCCTGTGGGGCGTGGCAATGGCGGGTGGCAGCGGGCATTGGCATTAAGGGCACTGCATGGTGAACTGGGTAACGGCGGTCGAACCATATTGATGCCCCGCCGCACTGACCGCCAGATACCAGCCCCACATCCGCTTGAACCGTTCGTCAAATCCCAGCGTCTTGATTTCGTTCCAGCGGGCATTGAACGCCCCACCCCATTCCCGCAGGGTTCTGGAATAGCTGTCGGTCAGATCAAATTCCCCGACCAGATCCATTCCGGCATTGCGGATGTTGTCCTTGATCGCCTGCGGGCAGGGCAGCATCCCGCCGGGAAAGATGTGCTTGCGCACGAAATCAATATTGCGCCGGTATAGCGGGAACAGCGCATCCTCAACGGTGATCGCTTGCACCGTGGCCTTGCCGCCCGGTTTCAGGCATCGGTTGATCATGCTGAAATAGGCGGGCCAGAATTTCTCGCCCACATGCTCGATCATCTCGATCGAGCCGATGCCGTCATAAGTGCCGGTTTCATCGCGGTAGTCCCGCATCACAATCTTTACCCGGTCCGAAACCCCTTCGCGTTTCATCAGGGCGGTGCAGTAATCATAGTGGTCCTTGCTGATCGTCAACCCCGTCACCCGCGCCCCGCGACGGGCGGCAAACAGGGCAAACCCGCCCCAGCCGCACCCGATGTCCAGCACATGATCGCCTTCTTTCAGATCTATCGAGTCACACATCAGCGCCAGTTTCTGCAATTGCGCGGTTTTCAGGTCTTCCTTGCCGGTGACGTAATGGGCCGCAGAATAGGACATGGTTTCATCCAGCCATTTGCTAAAGAACGCCTCACCCAGATCATAATGCTGGTGGATGTTCTTCACCGCCTGACGTTTGGTGTTGCTGCGCATCCGGTGGCGTAATTGCTCGATCAGCCGCACAACCGATGATCCGGGGGCATTTTGTGCCACCACGTCCTGATTGGCCGCCAGTACATCCAGTAAGGATTGCAAATCCGGTGTGTTCCACCAACCATCAAGATAGGCCTCGGCGAAGCCCAGATTGCCTTCTCGGAGCAGGCGGGCAAAAACATCCCTGTTGTGGATCTCCATCTGCCCCGAAGGGCCGGCGTGTTGCCCTTCGACCTGAAACAGCCGCCCATCCGGCAGGGTCACCGACAAACGACCGGTGTGGATTTTCGAAAGCTTGCGGTAAACCGGCGCGAAATAGCGCGGTAGATTATTCTGGCCTTTAATCGAGGTCAGGACATTCACGTTGTGCCCCCTTGCAAAATTTTTCAATAAAAACGCAAGGAGTATGCCAAGAGTTGCCTTAAAAGGCAAACTTGCCGGATGGCAATCTAAGGGCATAAAAAAACGCACCCCGAAATCGAGATGCGTTTGTTCGTTTGTTATCCGCTCAGGTTAGGCGGCTTCGGCCTGCTGGCGACGCTCGGATTCTTCGCGCGATAGCGCGACCGAGGTGCGCACACCCTTGCCGACAAATTCCATCAGACCGCTGACAACCCGCTCGTTGGGGTCGATACCGGCGCAGGACAGAACCTCGCGACCATCGCGTGAACGGGCCCAGCGGGCGATTTGTTCGGGGCCATTGCCGTATTTTTTGTCATCTGCAATAGCATCATCCAGCGCAGCCAAGACGACTGCGGCAAACAGTTTCCGCGAGCGGTTGCCCTGCTCGTGGTTGAACGCTGTACCATCTACGAAATCTCGCATTACCGATCCTTTTTGCTCTTGCTCTTTGCGGCGTAACGCTCCTTATGACCGATCTTAAGTGATTCGGCTACCGTGATAATGCATGACAGCCATGCGTTCAGTGCATAGCTGGCGGTGACATTTTCCGGTATACAGGCGTCTTGCCCCTGTGGGATCACCAATATATAGGTGCTGGCAAATTCCCTTCAACCTTTTGCTAAGGTTTTATCAATGCCTAAAATCAACGGAAACGAAATTCGCCCCGGCAACGTGCTGGAACATAACGACCAACTGTGGGTGGCTGTCAAAGTCGGCCATGTGAAACCCGGCAAGGGTGGCGCATTCGCACAGGTGGAAATGAAAAACCTGCGCAATGGCAGCAAACTGAACGAACGGTTCCGCGCCGCCGACAAGGTTGAACGCGTGCGGCTGGAGCAAAAAGACCAGCAATTCCTGTATGAAACCAATGGCATGCTGGTGTTCATGGACATGGACACCTACGAGCAGATCGAACTGCCCGCCGACATTCTGGGCGACCGCCGCCCGTTTCTGCAAGACGGCATGACAGCTGTGATCGAGTATCACGAGGAAGAAGCCCTAAGCGCCACCCTGCCGCAAAAAGTAACCTGCAAGGTGGTCGAGACCGAACCGGTGGTGAAGGGCCAGACGGCCGCCAAATCGTTCAAACCCGCGCTGCTGGACAACGGCGTGCGCGTGATGGTGCCGCCATTCATCGGACCGGACGAGGATATCATCGTCGATACCGTGTCGATGGAATACTCGGAACGCGCCTAGGACCGATCGCCGCAGCGCGCAGCCCGAAATAAATAATGCAACATTTTGGCGCCGTTTTTGAACGGTGCTGTAACGGTTTGTTTTTCGCACAATTGGTACAGTTTCCCCGATGAAATGTACGATTCCGTTTCAGCGGATCGTCGGGGGATGAAAAGGGGTGCGAGCATGGAATTTGTCACAAACACACAATTGCGCAAGACGCTGGGGCAGCACTTGTCACAGGTCAGGTTCGCCGGCAAACGGTTTTTGATCTATCGCCACGGACGCGAGATCGCGGCGCTGGTCTCGGTCCGCGATCTGGACCGTCTGGAAGAGTTCGACCGCAAATCGGTGCGCCAGAAGGAACTGGAATATCAGATACGGGCGGATGCCTGGGAGCGGGCCAAGAAGGGGGAGCCGGGGATGGTGAGGCGG
>WGBJ01000391.1 GCA_015494385.1 Marinosulfonomonas sp. | reverse complement strand
GTTTTAGAAGGCTGGGAACAACCAACATCCGGATGGACAAGATATGCTCGACCTGACCTATACCGCCCCTGCCCCCAAAACTATCGCCGGTGCCAAACACGACTGGGAACTGGTGATCGGTCTGGAGGTGCACGCACAGGTGTCCAGCAATGCCAAACTGTTTTCCGGCGCCTCGACCCAATTCGGGGCCGAGCCCAATTCGAACGTCGCCTTTGTGGACGCCGCCATGCCCGGCATGTTGCCGGTGATCAACGAATATTGCGTGGAACAGGCCGTGCGCACTGGTCTGGGGCTAAAGGCCGATATCAACCTCTATTCGGCGTTTGATCGCAAGAACTACTTCTACCCCGATCTGCCGCAGGGCTATCAGATTTCACAGCTATACCACCCGATTGTGGGCGAAGGCGAAGTGCTGGTGGAAATGGGCGAAGGGATCGCCCGTGTGGTGCGCATTGAACGCATCCATCTGGAGCAGGACGCCGGCAAATCCATTCACGACATGGATCCGAACATGTCCTTTGTCGACCTGAACCGCACCGGTGTGGCCCTGATGGAAATTGTATCGCGCCCCGACATTCGCGGCCCCGAAGAAGCCGCCGCCTATGTCACCAAACTGCGCCAGATCATGCGCTATCTGGGCACTTGCGATGGCAATATGCAAAACGGCAACCTTCGGGCGGATGTGAATGTGTCGGTCTGTCGCCCCGGCGATTATGAACGCTATATGGAAACGCAGGATTTCAGCCACCTTGGCACCCGTTGCGAGATCAAGAACATGAACTCGATGCGTTTCATGCAGGCCGCGATTGATTTTGAGGCCCGCCGCCAGATTGCCATCCTTGAGGATGGCGGCACCGTCAATCAGGAAACCCGCCTGTATGATCCGGACAAAAACGAAACCCGTTCAATGCGCAGCAAGGAAGAGGCACATGATTACCGCTATTTCCCCTGCCCCGACCTGCTGCCGCTGACCATCGAACAGGACTGGGTGGATGGTATTGCCGAAACGCTACCCGAACTGCCGGATGACAAAAAACTGCGTTTTATCAGTGAATTCGGCCTGTCCGACTATGACGCCTCGGTGCTCACTGCCGATGTGGCCAATGCCGCGTTTTTCGAGGATGTGGCCAAGGGCCGCGATGGCAAACTGGCCGCCAACTGGGTGATCAACGAATTGTTTGGCCGCCTGAAGAAAGACGAAAAAACCATCAAGGACAGCCCGGTTTCTGCCGAACAACTGGGCGGGATCATCACCCTGATCACCAAAGGCGACATCAGCGGCAAAATCGCCAAGGAACTGTTTGAAATCGTCTACACCGAAGGCGGTGACCCTGCCGAAATCGTTGAATCCCGTGGCATGAAACAGGTCACCGATATGGGCGCGATCGAAGCCGCCGTAGACGAAATCATGGCCGCCAACCCCGCACAGGTGGAAAAGGCCAAGGAAAACCCGAAACTGGCTGGCTGGTTCGTGGGTCAGGTGATGAAAGCCACCGGCGGCAAGGCCAACCCCAAAGCGGTGAATGAAATTATTGCGAAAAAGCTGAACGGCTAGCGGCGGCGGGAAATGGCCACAAGCGTTTGGACTTGGACAAATGAATTTGCTAAGACTTGCGTCTTGCGACAACCCAAAAGGTGAATCATGCCGAATTTCGAGTATAAAGTTGTGCCTGCCCCCAAAAAGGGCCTGAAGGGCAAAGGTATCAAAGGGGCCGAAGAAAAATTCGCCAATGCCTTGGCCACTGTTATGAACGAAATGGGAGCCAATGGCTGGGAGTACCAGCGCTCCGATACCCTGCCCAGCGAGGAACGCTCGGGCCTGCGTGGTAAAACCACCACCTTTCACAATGTGCTGGTATTTCGCCGCAGGGTTGCTGCCAAAGCAGAAACAACAGCGCCCAAGCCTGTCACCCCGCGCCCTGTTAAAAAGGCGCCGGAACAACGCGCCCCGCAACTGGACAGCGCCATCGCCAGAGAATCCCGCGCTGCCCCCGCTGTTGGCGCCGCCACCGAGGCAACCGAGGTCAAAGACCCGCGTCTTGGATCAGACGGGCAATAATCAGCCGTTGATTTCCAGCGCCAGCGCGTGAATCCGCCCGATCAATTCGTCCCCCAGCGCCGCGTGAACCGCGCGGTGGCGGGCAAGGCGATTCATATCGTTAAACGCATCCGCCTGAATTATAACGCGAAAATGGCTTTCATTACTGCCATCATGGCCCGCGTGGCCCGCATGTTGGCTACTTTCATTGATCACTTGCAGGGCCCTTGGCGAAAACGCCGCCTGCAATTTTTCATTTATCTGCGTTTCTACTGACATTTTTTTCCTTTGCCCCCTTCTATCCGGCGCGTTTCACGGTAAACTCTCTGGTCCGAGTCGAAAAGGTAGGAAAATGGTTAAAGACGATCCCTTCGGGTTTGATATCTCTGTGTCGTCAGACAAAAAGAAACGCACGCGCGGACGGCGCGGGATGTCGGGTGCCTTTGAAACCTCGACCCGGGTCTGCGAACATGAAGGCTGCGAAGAGGCGGGCAAATACCGCGCGCCCCGGTCCCCTGATGCGGTGGACGATTACCTGTGGTTCTGCAAAACCCATGTGCGCGAATATAATCTGAAATGGAATTTCTTTGACGGCTCCCCCGAAGAGGCCGTTGCCGCACAAATGGACAAGGACCGCGTTTGGGAGCGCGAAACCAAACCTTTCAAAAAAACCGAAGAAGAACGCGCCTGGGCGCGTCTGGGCGTGGATGACCCGCATCAGGTTCTGGGCGACAACGCCACCCAGAATCCCGGCCGCTCGATTACAGGCACACGCAAACTGCCGCCCACCGAACGTCAGGCCATCGAGGTGCTCGAGGCCAAGGACCACTGGACCAAAGCCGAGGTGCGCAAACAGTATAAAAAGCTGATCAAGGTGCTGCACCCCGACCTGAACGGCGGCGATCGTTCACAAGAGGAACAGTTGCAGCTGGTGGTCTGGGCGTGGGAGCAAATCAAAACCAGCCGCCACTTCAAAATCTGATCCGCATCTTCTCTTTTGTGGAAATATCCGCGCCGCAGGCATCCCGAGTTTTGGCAAAGGCGCGAGATTTCAAGCAAATACAATTGAACTTGCTTTGGAGCGGCCCCGATCAGGGGCCACTCCAGTAAGCGGTTAGGCTGGAATAAATTTCAATGCCACCCCGTTCATGCAATAACGTTTGCCGGTCGGTTTCGGTCCATCATCAAACACATGCCCCAGATGTCCGCCACAGCGGCGGCAATGCACCTCGGTGCGGCGGCTGAACAAGGTGTTGTCCTCTTTGGTACCAATCGCATTGGGCAAGGGTTTCCAGAACGACGGCCAACCCGTGCCGCTTTCGTATTTGGTTTCCGAGGAATACAGCGGCAGATCACAACCGGCACAGGCAAACACCCCTTTGCGATGCTCGTCATTCAGCGGGCTGGTAAAGGCCCGTTCGGTGCCTTCCTTGCGCAACACCTTATAGGCCATGGGGGACAGGCGTTTACGCCACTCCGCATCACTGCGCATGATCTCGAATTCCTCAGTCGATGCGTTGATCCGCAAGGTGCCCAATCCAAGGGCCGCAGCCGCGGCAAACCCCGATGTCAGCATGGCTCGTCTGTTCATATCGTTACTCCTTTTGAAGCCCTGATAACATGGCCCCTGCCGTCATAGGCAAAACACATGGTTTCACAGTTCTGTGTGATTCTGAAAATACCGTCGCAATACCAGATGGGCAGCAGCCATAACCCCCATCCACAACAGTATTGCAACGGGGTGCTGGTCAAACATCATCATAATGAACCAAGGGCCAAACAATACCACAGAAGGGTCTTCCAGAATACCTTCTCCGCCCCATAGGCCCAACACCAACACCGCCAGCATTGCCCCCACAGCCGTT
>WGBJ01000390.1 GCA_015494385.1 Marinosulfonomonas sp. | reverse complement strand
GTCCTGCAATAACTTGTGTGCTATGCTGACTGCAATAGCCTGCGGTTCTTTGCCCAAAGACGGATCGCCAATCGGGCAGGTGATGCGGGTGATTTCATCGGCTGTATGGTCCAGTTTTTCCAGCCGCGAATGGAACCGCACCCATTTGGTTTTCGAGCCGATCAGACCGGCATAGGCAAAGCTGTGGTTCAGCAGCGCATGACAGATTTCCAGATCAATACCGTGGCTCATCGTCATGATGAAATGATGCGCGTCTTTGGGGGCATGTTTCACCAGTGCGGCCATGTCCTTGGCCATCAGCGGCGTGACGCCAAGGGGCAGGTCTACCGGCATCCGCGCCGCTTCGGTGTCAATCAGGGTGATGGCGAATTCCGGCAGCGGGGCCAGCACATTGGCCAGCGCGCGGCCCACATGGCCCGCGCCGAATATCCAAACCGGTGTTGCCGCTTGCCACAGGGATTCCGCCAGCCAGCCATTGACCAGGGTCGGTGGGATTTGCGTATTTCCGGCAGCATCGATCTTGCGTTGCAGAGCAGGGTGCATGTCGCCCTTCTCTCCGCCAATGGGGCGGGCAAAAACATGTGCGCCTTCATCCGGCAAATTGCCCGCTGTGAATCGCTCGAACACCAGCGCCACGGTGCCACCGCAACATTGCCCCAGCGCCGGTCCCAGCGGTTCGGTCAACTGCATGGATGCACCCCGATCCGCCAGCATCCCCCGCGCCCGTTTGGTGGCCTCGTACTCCAGCGCACCACCGCCGATGGTGCCCGATTGCCCGCCGTCCCAGACCAGCATCGCCGTGCCCGCCCCGCGCGGGGCCGAGCCTTTGGTGCCGGTGACGATCACCCGCACCACCGTGCCATGCGCCTGCACCGCATCCGCCAATTCCCCCCTGCGAAAGCTCATGCCGATCCTTTCTGCCGGTTGACCGCCGTCAGGATACGTTCAGGCGTGGCGGGGGCATCAAGCGCGGGATAGGCATCGCCACAGGCCGCCACCGCATCCGACAGCGCCAGAAACGCCGAAACCCCATTCACAAACGGCGGCTCGCCCACCGCTTTTGAACGATAAATCGTGTCCTCCTGATTGCGACCATCCCATAGCGCCACGTTGAACACATCTGGCCGGTCCGAACAGGCCGGGATTTTATAGGTCGAAGGCGCGTGGGTTTTCAGATGCCCCTTGTCGTCCCAAACCAGTTCCTCCATCGTCAGCCATCCGGCGCCCTGCACATAGGCCCCTTCCACCTGTCCGATATCCAGATCAGGGTTCAACGACGCCCCCGCGTCATGCAGGATATCGGCGCGCAGAATGCGGTTTTCACCGGTCAGCGTGTCGATCACCACTTCGGTCACCGCCGCGCCATAGGCGAAATACAAAAACGGCCGCCCGCGCCCCTTGATCCGGTCCCACATGATCTTTGGCGTCTTGTAAAAACCGGTGGCCGACAGGCTGATCCGGCCCTCATAGGCCAGTTGTGCGGCGCGGGCAAAAGTGAACTGCCGCCGCCCGACATTCACCATGCCGTCGACAAATTCCACATCCGAAACCTTCTTGCCCTGTTGATCGGCCAGAAACGCCGCTATCCGCCCGCGCAATTCCTCGCAGGCCGCCTTCACCGCCATGCCGTTCAGATCACTGCCGCTAGAGGCTGCCGTGGCCGAAGTATTGGGCACCTTGGCCGTATCCGTCGCGGTGATCTTGACCGCCTCAAGCCCGACCCCGAACACTTGCGCCGCCACCTGAGCGACCTTCTGGAACAACCCTTGCCCCATCTCGGTGCCGCCGTGGTTCAGATGGATCGAGCCATCCTGATACACATGCACCAGCGCGCCGGCCTGATTCAGATGGGTCAGGGTAAAACTGATCCCGAACTTTACCGGCGTAAGCGCAATCCCCTTCTTCAGCACCGGATTTTCCGCGTTCCACTTGGCAATCGCGGCGCGCCGCGCATGATAATCGGAGCTTTCTGCCAGTTCAGCCACCAGCTCGTTCAGAATAAAATCCTCGACCTGCTGACCATAAGGCGTTTCCTGCCCCTGTTTCTTTTTCGCGGAAATATCCCCGCCGGAGGCATAAAAGTTCTTCTGCCGCACGGCCAGCGGATCAAGCCCCAACGTCGCCGCAACATGGTCCATCACCCGCTCAATTCCGACAATCCCCTGCGGCCCGCCAAACCCGCGATAAGCCGTGGCCGATTGGGTGTTGGTGCGCAACCGGTGACTGGTGATGCGGATATCGGGCAGGTGATAGGCGTTGTCGGCATGCAGCATTGCACGATCCGCCACCGGCAGGCTTAGATCCTGCGACCAGCCACAGCGGGCGTATTGGGTAAACTCGATACCGCTGATCCGGCCCTCACCGTCAAAACCTACCTGATAATCCACACGGAAATCATGGCGTTTGCCGGTGATGACCATATCGTCATCGCGATCATAGCGCATCTTGCAGGGGCGTTCGAGTTGCCGCGCCACCACGGCACAGGCCACCGCCAGCGCATTGCCCTGACTTTCCTTGCCGCCAAATCCACCGCCCATGCGCCGGGTTTCCACCCGCACCGCATTCATCGGCAGACCCAAAGCGTGCGACACCTTGTGCTGGATCTCGGTCGGGTGCTGGGTGCTGGAATGTACCAGCATATCGCCACCTTCCTGCGGGATCACCAGCGCGGCCTGACCTTCCAGATAGAAATGCTCCTGCCCGCCCATGGTGATGTTGCCGCGCAGGCTGTGCGGTGCGTTCTTCAGCGCTCCGTCGGCATCGCCCTTGGTCCAGATCACAGGGCCGCCCTCGAACCGGCTGTCGGCAAACAGTGCGTCCTCAATGGTCAGGATCGCGGTTTTTTCGGCGTATTCGATATTGCCCAGCCTTGCAGCCTTGCGCGCCGCCAGATGGCTGGTTGCCACCACGATAAACACCGGCTGGCCGACATAATGCACCGTGCCGTCCGCCAGCAGCGGTTCGTCATGGGCCGCAGGGGAAACATCGCAATCCCCGGGCAAATCATCCGCCGTCAGCACCGCGACCACGCCATCGGCCGCACGCACCGCGTCCAGATCGATTGCGGTGATGTCGCCATGTGCCACGCTGGACAGGCCGAACGCCAGATGCAGGCAATCGGCCGTGACCGGAATGTCGTCGATATAACGCGCCGCCCCTGTCACATGCAGCGGGGCGGAATCGTGGGGCAGGGATTTTCCAACGCTCATGGCTGCACCTCCAGCACATTGACGGGCGTGCCCTGATCCTCGAAATAACAGCGCAGCAGCATGTTTTGCGCCGTTTCCAGCCGGTATTGCGCCGTTGCGCGCATGTCGCTCATCGGGGTGTAATCCTGTGCGAACCCGTCACGGGCAGCGGTAACGGTTTCTTTGGTCCAATCCTGCCCGATCAGCGCCTGCTCCACATGTGTCGCCCTTTGCGGAGTGCCCGCCATGCCGCCAAAGGCAATGCGGGCAGCCGTAACTTTGCCCCCCTCAACCGTGATATTGAAACAGCCGCAAACGGCGGAAATATCCTGATCAAAGCGTTTGGACAGCTTGTAGCATTTCAGCCGGTCCGCTTGTCGCGGCACGCTGATCGCCTCGACAAATTCGCCCGCTTTGCGGTCCTGCTTGCCATAGGCGACAAAGAAATCCTCAAGCGGCATCTCGCGCCGCTTGTCTCCGCAGCGCAGATGTAACGTGGCCCCCAGCGCGATCAACGCGGGCGGGCCATCGCCGATCGGCGAGCCATTGGCGATATTGCCGCCGATCGTTGCGGCATTGCGGATTTGTGTCGATGCATAGCGCCGCAACATCGCTGCGAACGAGGGGTGATACTCTGCCATCACTTGTTCCAGCGTCGTGATCGTCGCGCCCGCGCCGATGCGGATCATATCCTTGCGAACCTCGATCTGCTTCATTTCGTCAATGCCGCCCAGAAAGGCGACCTTGGGCAGGTCCATCAACCGTTTGGTCAGCCACAGCCCCACATCGGTGGCCCCGCCCACCAGTGTTGCGTCGGGATTGTCCCGATACCAGTCTGCCAGCGCACCCACCGTGACCGGCGCGTAGGGCGGGGTTAACCCCGCCACCCCTTCCAATGCGGCCAGATCCTCGGCCATCCACTCGGGCACATCCACGCCCTCGACAGCCTCGGCCGCGCGGATGATCGGCGCATAGCCGGTGCAGCGACACAGGTTGCCCGCCAAAACTTCGTCATGGTTTTTCGCGCCGTTCATATGCCCGACGGCCAGTGACACCACGATCCCCGGCGTGCAGAACCCGCATTGCGAGCCGTGGTGTTTCACCATTGCCTCCTGCACCGGATGTGGCGTGCCGTCTGGCGCGCTGATCCCCTCGACCGTGCGCACCGCTTTGCCGTGTAACTGGCCCATCAGCAGGATACAGGCGTTCAGCGATTTCGCGCCGCCAGCATCCGTCACCATCACGGTGCAGGCGCCGCAATCGCCCTCGTTGCAGCCCTCTTTGGTTCCTGTCAGATGTTTGGTTTCGCGCAGCCAGTCCAGCAACGTGCGCGTTGCTGGCACATCGGTCAGGCGTTGGGCTTCTCCGTTCAGAAGAAACACGATGTCAGTCATAAAATTTCCGTGCCGCGTTCTTTACCGTCAGGCCCTGTGCACCCCCGCCCGATGCGACGTAAAGCAGATGGGTGCGACCGTTTGACCAGAGTCAAACAGACCCGATGCGCCGCTGCAAAGCAATAATTTTGTTACCAATAGTGCCCAAATATGGTATACTATGGTATGCATAAGCCGCAACCTTTTGAAAAAGATAGGAATTGTAGTGTCTATTGCCGCTCTCCACCATGTTCAACTTGCCATGCCCAAAGGCGGTGAAGATGCCGCACGGGCGTTCTATGGCGGCCTGTTGGGCCTAACCGAAGCCCCCAAACCACCGATTCTGGCAGCGCGTGGCGGTGTCTGGTTTGAAAAGGGCGAGGTGCGGGTGCATTTGGGGGTCGAGCAGGATTTCCGCCCCGCCCGCAAGGCCCATCCCGCGTTTCAGGTGCAGGGTGTGACAGACCTGTTGGCAGGTTTGGCGGCCAAAGGTGTGGCGGTTACCCATGATGACAACCTGCCGGGGTTCATCCGTGGCTATGTGAATGATCCGTTTGGTAACCGGATTGAACTTTTGGAGCCTGCCTGCGCCGGTTAACGGTTTTCAAACGGCCCGGTCTCGGGTTAGGTTCCACGAATGTCTGACCCCCGATTCATCCATTTGCGTTTGCACAGCCAGTATTCCCTGCTGGAAGGGGCCGTGCATGTCAAAAAGCTGCCCGCGATGTGCGAAACGGCCAAAATGCCCGCCGTAGCCCTGACCGACACCAACAATATGTTCGCCGCGCTGGAATTTTCCGTCACCGCCAAAGACGCGGGCGTGCAGCCGATTGTCGGCTGTCAGATCGACGTGGCCTATGACCCCGCACAGCCCGGCGAAAAGCCCCGCAACCCGGCCGCCATTGTGCTGCTGGCCCAGAACGAACGCGGCTATGAAAACCTGATGAAGTTGAATTCCTGCCTTTATCTGGACAAACACGGGGAAATTCCGCAGGTCACGGTGGATGAGCTGGCGCAATATTCTGAAGGCCTGATTTGCCTGTCCGGCGGCCCCGATGGCCCCGTCGGCAAATTGTTGCAATCCGCCCAAGATCCCAAAGCACAGGCGCTGATGCGACGGCTGGCCGAAATCTATCCCGATCGTCTGTATGTCGAACTGCAACGTCACCCTGGCGAGGGCGGTCAATGCACCGAGGCCGAACGCGCCACCGAACGCGGCTTTGTCGAAATGGCCTATGCGATGGACCTGCCGCTGGTTGCCACCAACGATGTGCATTTCCCCAAGCCCGACATGTATGAGGCCCATGACGCCCTGCTGTGCATTGCCGATGGCGCCTATGTCGATCAGCAGGAACCGCGCCGCCGTCTGACGCCACAGCATTATTTCAAGTCGCAAGAGGAAATGATCACCCTTTTCGCCGACCTGCCCGAGGCCGTAGCGAACTCCGTCGAAATCGCCAAGCGCTGTGCCTTTGCCACCTATCGCCGTGCGCCGATCCTGCCGAAATTTGCCGATGACGAGGTCGCCGAATTGCGCCGTCAGGCGGCGGAAGGGTTGAAAGAGCGCCTCAAGGTGATCCCTCATGCGGCAGCGGTTGAAGAATATGAAAAACGGCTGGAATTCGAGCTGGATATTATCGAGGGCATGGGCTTCCCCGGGTATTTCCTGATCGTTGCCGATTTTATCAAATGGGCCAAGGAGCAGAATATTCCGGTCGGGCCGGGCCGTGGCTCGGGGGCGGGCAGCCTTGTGGCTTATGCGCTGACCATCACCGACCTTGATCCGCTGCGCTACAACCTGCTGTTCGAACGGTTCCTGAACCCCGAACGTGTGTCGATGCCCGACTTCGACATCGACTTTTGCATGGATCGCCGCGAAGAGGTGATCCGCTATGTGCAGGAAAAATACGGCCGTGACCGTGTGGGTCAGATCATTACATTTGGTGCGCTTTTGTCCAAGGCCGCCGTGCGCGATATTGGCCGTGTTTTGCAGATGCCTTACGGGCAGGTGGACCGCCTGTCCAAACTGATTCCGGTCGAGGGCGTCAAGCCGATGTCGATCGAAAAGGCGCTGGCCGAAGAACCCCGCCTGCGCGAAGAGGCCAAGTCCGAAGAAGTGGTGGCACGCCTGCTGAATTACGGCCAGCAGGTTGAAGGGCTGCTTCGCAATGCCTCGACCCACGCTGCCGGTGTGGTGATCGGTGACCGGCCAATTGACGAATTGGTGCCACTCTATCAGGATCCGCGCTCGGACATGCCCGCGACCCAGTTCAACATGAAATGGGTGGAGCAGGCCGGTCTGGTAAAATTCGACTTTCTGGGCCTGAAAACCCTGACCGTCATTCAAAACGCGCTGGACCTGCTGAAACTGCGCGGTGTGGACATCGACATCGGGCAGATCCCGCTGGATGACGAAAAGACCTATAAACTTTATGCCAGCGCCAAAACGGTGGCCGTGTTTCAGGTGGAATCCAGCGGCATGATGGACGCGCTAAAGCGTATGAAACCCACCTGTATCGAGGACATCGTGGCGCTGGTGGCGCTGTATCGCCCCGGCCCGATGGAAAACATCCCGACCTATTGCGAGGTCAAGAACGGGCTGAAGGAACGCGAATCCGTTCATCCGCTGATCGACCATTTGCTGGAAGAAACCCAGGGCATCATCGTTTATCAGGAACAGGTGATGCAGATCGCACAGGTGATGGCCGGCTACAGCCTTGGCGGTGCGGATCTGCTGCGCCGCGCGATGGGTAAAAAGATCGCCGAGGAGATGGCCAAGGAACGCCCCAAGTTCGAAAAAGGCGCGATGGAAAACGGGGTGGACAAGAAAAAGGCCAGCGAGGTGTTCGACCTGCTGGAAAAATTCGCCAACTACGGCTTCAACAAATCCCACGCGGCGGCCTATGCGGTGGTGTCCTATCAAACCGGCTGGCTAAAGGCGAATTATCCGGTCGAATTCATGGCCGGTGTGATGAATTGCGACATCCACCTGACCGACAAACTGGGCATCTACAAAGAGGAAATCACCAAAGGGCTGGGGCTGGAAATCGTGCTGCCCTGCGTGAATACCTCGGAGGCGACATTCAGTGTGACCGATGGCAAGGTGGTCTATGGCCTTGGCGGGTTGAAAAACGTCGGGGTCGAGGCAATGCGCCTGATCACCGACGCCCGCGGGGACACGCCATTCACCACACTATACGATTTCGCCCGCCGCGTTGACATGAAACGCGTGGGTAAACGCCCGCTGGAAATGCTGGTCCGTGCCGGTGCCTTTGACGTACTGGACCGCAACCGCGCGCGGGTATTTGCCAGCCTTGAAGCGCTGGTGTCCTATTCCGCCGCGATCCACGAGCAGCGCAATTCCAATCAGGTGTCCCTGTTTGGCGAAGCAGGCGATGACCTGCCCGAACCGCGCCTTGCCAATGTCGAGGACTGGTTGCCAAACGAGCGGCTGGCCGAGGAACACAAGGCCGTCGGGTTCTACCTGTCCGGCCATCCGCTGGACGACTACATGGTGCCGCTGAAACGCAAAAATGTGATGACCCTGACCGAAGTCGAACGCAAAGCCGAACGCGGCGCTTGCGTGGTCAAGATGTGCGGGGCGGTGGCCAGCAAACAGGAACGTAAATCGGCGCGGGGCAACCGGTTTGCCTTTGTGTCCTTGTCCGATCCGACGGGACTGTACGAGGTCACGGTATTTTCCGACACCCTGGAGGCCGCAGGCGATTTGCTGAACCCGGGCAGCAATGTGGTTCTGAGTGTCGAGGCGACAATGGAGTCCGACCAGTTGAAACTGCTGGCACGCGGGGTGCAGGCGGTGGATGGTGTCGCGGCCGAAGCCGGATCAATGGGGTTGCGGGTGTTTATTGACCGGGCCGAGGCGGTAAAATCGGTATCCTCGGTGCTGGAGCGCGCTGCCAAGGATGGCAAATCGCGCAGTGGCGGTCCGGTGGTTTTCTGCCTGATCGACGCCTCCCTGCCGGGAGAGGTTGAGCTTTCCCTGCCAAAGGAATATCCGGTGAATCCGCAGATCAAGGGCGCGATCAAAAGTCTTGGCGGTGTTGTTACGGTTGAGGAATGTTAAGATATGCGGCTTATCGGTGTAATATGTACTTTGATGTTGCTGGGGGGGTGTTTGCAAACACCTGACGCACCGGTTCCAGGCGATGCGCAAACCATTGCAGAACCAGAGGACAGCACAAGCGCCGCGGCGGCAACGCAAGAAGACAAGTCTACGGGTGAAGCATCCGAAGACACTGATGAGCCTGCGTCCGACGAGGTGAAAGCTGAAAGTGCAAGCGAGGATGCGCCGCGCCGCGGGTTGTTCGGGCTGTTTGGCGGCAAGCGGAATAAATCAGCAGAAACACAAGAAGAGTCGCAGCAGGTTGCTGCCAAAGAGGCGGCCGAAGAAGAAAGCGTAAACGAGCCTGATGACGAAGCAGAAGCTGCCGAACCCGCAGACGAGAAACCTGCGCGCCGCGGCCTTTTTGGTCCGCGCCGCAAGCCCGCTGCGGAGCCGTCGGTTGAACCCGGGACAGTATTGCCTTTTGGCGAAATCGGGGTGGCCTGCGGCGTTCGCGGGCGTGCGTTGGGCAAAGAGGTGGACCGTTTTCCTGCCAAGGGCAAGGGGTACAGGTTATATGACAGCAACCCTTCCAGCACGGCACCGCGCACCCACTATCTGACGGGTTTCAAAGATGGTTGTCCGCGCCAGTTTACAGCGGCGCTGGCCTTGATCGGATCACCGGTTTTGCATGAACAAATGCGGTATGACCCCTACAACAAGGATATTTCCATTACCGAGGCTGACAAAGCGTATGAGCAGATAAAACGGCGGATTTGCAAGGTTCCAAAAGGGGATCCCTGTCCGGAAAAACGTGTGGCTGCTTTGGAAAAAGGTATGGCTTTTGTTACTCTATACGAGCGTTTTGGAAGCAATGCCTCCTGGGAAGAAGTGTTGCTGCACAACGGCCAGATTGCAGGAAGTTCACTGCGCAAGCGATAGGGGTGTTACCAGTGCGGCGGTTTCTGGTCGGCCAGCACGACAGAACCGTTATTGTCGGCTTCGCGACCGGCTTCGCGCTGCATCAGCATCGCGACGCGGCGTGACAAGGAAGTGATTTCGCTTTCCTGACGGGCAACAATATCCGACAGGTCCTCCACAGTGCGTGTAAGATGGGCGATTTGTTCTTCCAGATTGTTGATCGGATCATTTGGCATGCCGTTTGTTACAGCCGCAAATGGCGCGGGACAAGTGTCCATTTCAGGCGCAATACCTGTTCACAGCCATCACGAGGCCAGAATAACAGCCTCTTCTGCCGCGAAAGAGTCGGTTTTGCGGGTGGCCGCGTTTGAATTTCCGGTCTTGAAGCAGGAAACCGTGTCAAACAATCCGTCTGCTTCCTGACTTAGGCTAAGGGTCGAGGCCGAGGTTTCCTCGAACATGGCGACATTTTGCTGTGTGACTTCGTCCAGCTGGATAATGGCTGTGTTGATTTCCGACAGTTCCGAAGCCTGCTCATTGGCCGAGGTGGATACATTTTCTACATGGCTGGCAATGCTCTCTACCGAATGGGCAATGGTTTTGAGGGAATCTCCGGCCTGATTCACAAGGGCAACCCCGCGGTTAACCTCGTTTGCGCTGTTTGAAATCAAATCACCGATCTCGCGTGCGGCTTCGGATGATCTCTGTGCAAGGCCGCGCACCTCGGAGGCAACTACGGCAAAGCCCCTGCCAGCTTCTCCGGCGCGCGCTGCTTCGACACCCGCATTCAGGGCCAACAGGTTGGTCTGGAAGGCAATATCGTCAATCACGCCAATGATTTTGGAGATTCTGGATGATGATTCCTCGATCGCGCCCATGGCATTGATCGCTTCTGTCACAACATCCCCGCTTTCGTCGGCCTGTTTTTTAGCCTCGGAGACCACTTCGTTGGCTTCCTGCGCCCCTTTTGCGACAGTTTTTACAGAGGCGGTTAACTGGTTCAGGGAGGTCGATGTCTGGCCCAGTGTAATTGCCTGGGTTTCCGTCCGGTTCGACAATTGCTGCGAGGCCTGAGAGATTTGCGAGGTTTCGCTGGTGATGCGGCCCGCACTTTCGGCGACATTGTCAATGGCACCGGACAGTATGGTCAAGGCGTCATTCATGCTGGTCTGCAACTGCGAAAAAGCCCCTTCAAATTCTCCCGACATCCGTTCGCCCAGATTGCTTTCGGCCAGACACCCGATGACACGGTTGACTTCGGCGATACCGTTATCGACTGTGCTGATCAGGCCATTGACGGATTGGGCAATATTTATCAAATCGGTCTCGCTGTATTCGGTTTCAATTCTTTTCGTGAAGTCCCCCATGGCCGCCGCTTCGACAACTGTGCGAAGTTCCGCCTGGAATTCATCGGCCTGGGCGCGGTGTTCCTCAGCGGCAATGGCTGCAAGTCGCTGTTTTTCTGCCATTTCTTTCTGTTCTTCCAGCAGGTGGCTTTGTTCCTCGGCCATGTTTTGTTGTTGCTCCAATAGTTGCGCTTGCTCATCTGCCATTTGCTGGTTGCGGATCAGATTATCCCGAAAAACTGTTGCAACCCGCGCTATTTTCCCAATTTCGGTATCTGCTTCCAGATCTTCGAAATTCACATCGGTATTGCCCTTGGATAGTTCTTCCAAAGCATTGGAAATCCGTTCGGCTGGCTCGACAATCCCTTTGGTCAACGCGAAATACAGACCAACCGAAAGTACGATTGCACCAAATCCAATTAGCGCACTTATGATAATATTCACTTCTTTTACCCAGCCAAGGTCTTTCGATACAATCTGGCTGGCTTGTGCTGTTTCTTCGGCGATGGCTTTGACCATATGCTTCATACCGTTCAATGCGGGGCTGTCATCGACCTTGATACGGCTGTCCAGATCAGCAATGCTTGCCCCTTGCCCCAGCAGGTTCTGGGTGATCTTCAGCCCATTCTCGTATTTCGAGATTACATTTTCGATGTCGGCAATTGCGGCTTCTTCCACAGTATTTATTCCTAACTCGCGATAGGCGGCCAAGGCGGTTCTGGCATCACTGATTGCTGTTTTCACCCGTTCAATCCGGGGGGCATCATGGCGTAGAACATAGTTCTTGAACTGGTGAATCATACCGTTAAACCCAAGTGCCCGCCGCAATTCCCCCAGATAATAGCTTTTGCTAAGCTGCGGGCTTTGACCCGGGCTGCTTAGATGGGAAAACAGGTATTCCAGCCCCTCAACAGCCGGTTTATCATCGATTTTCAGCGCAGCATCGATTTCTTCGGCGGTATGGCCCTGTTTTATAAGCCCCGCGAGCCTGTCCGTATTTGCCACATATTCCTTGATAACGGATTTGATTTGTTCAATTGCAATATGGGATTCCGCTGTATCCAGTAGCAAATCAAGACGTTGCAATCCGTCCAAAGCCACAGCCGCATGCCGTTTTACCTTTTCGGCGCGGGCCAGGTCCTGCCGGATGACCATATTTTTGAACTGGTGGATCATACCGCCATACCCCATTGCCCCGACAACCGAAGTAAGGGCGGTCGCGCGTGGCGCGTTGGATTGTTTGTATTCCCGCCACGAGGTTTCCGTATTCCCCACAAACCGCATCGAGATCACCCCGATGATTGCGAATACGATTGTCGCGACGATCATCAGGCCGACAATGGCTCTGGTCAGTGTGCGGATAGAGAAACTGTTAAGCGATAGAGACATCATATTATTGGCCCGGTTGTGATCATGTTCCCTTCGCAATAGGCCCAAACCCTTAACAAATTCTGGTAATTTGGCGGATACATAGAATTGGATCAATTTTTCGCGCGCCTTGCCCTTGCGCGCCCCTTTGGATAAAGCCATCGGGCAAGACAAACCAAAGGGACACCCCATGGCCAAAGTGAAAAAACAGCCCCGCCCAAAGGCGCTCCCGCCCAAAGGCTTTCGCGATTATTTCGGCGTTGACGTGGCCGAGCGTAAAGAGATGCTCGACCGTATCGCGGCTGTTTACCATCGCTACGGCTTCGAGGCGCTGGAGAGTTCGGCGGTGGAAACCGTCGAGGCGCTGGGCAAATTCCTGCCCGATGTGGACCGTCCAAACGAGGGCGTGTTTGCCTGGCAGGAGGACGAAAAGGACTGGCTGGCGCTGCGTTACGATCTGACCGCCCCGCTGGCGCGTGTTTATGCACAGTACCGCAATGATCTGCCAACGCCCTATCGCCGTTTTGCCATGGGTCCAGTCTGGCGCAATGAAAAGCCGGGGCCGGGGCGGTTTCGTCAGTTTTATCAATGCGATGCGGATACGGTGGGATCGGCCAGCATGGCCGCGGACGCCGAGATTTGCGCGATGCTGGCAGACACGCTGGAAACGGTGGGAATCCCGCGCGGCGACTACATCATCCGGGTGAACAACCGCAAGGTTCTGAACGGGGTTCTCGAGGTGATGGGGCTGGAAGATGGCCCCGCGCGTGATGACGTTCTGCGCACCATCGACAAGTTCGACAAGGTGGGCGAATCGGGCGTGCGCGAATTGCTGGGCAAGGGGCGGCTGGATGCCTCGGGCGCCTATATCGACGGGGTGGGCTTGTCGGCGGATCAGGCCGAGCCGGTGATCGCGTTTCTGACCTCGAAAGCCGCAGACACCGCCGGAACGCTGGCCAACCTGCGCGCCGCCGTAGGGGAGAGTGTGATCGGCAATGAGGGCATCATCGAACTGGAACAGATCGCCGATCTTTTGGCTGCGCAGGGCTATGGCCCCGACCGGATCGAAATTGATCCATCCGTGGTGCGTGGCCTTGGCTATTATACCGGTCCGGTTTACGAGGCCGAACTGACCTTTGAAATCACCGACGAAAAGGGCCGCAAGCAACAGTTTGGTTCGGTCGCGGGCGGGGGGCGTTATGATGATCTGGTCAAGCGGTTCACCGGTCAGGCCGTGCCCGCAACCGGCGTTTCCATCGGTGTTGACCGCCTGCTGGCCGCATTGCGTGCCAAGGGACGGATGGCAGGTAAATCGCTTGGCCCTGTGGTGGTGACGGTGATGGATCGCGACCGGATGGCGGATTATCAGGCGATGGTGGCCGAACTGCGCAACGAAGGTATCCGCGCCGAGGTTTATCTGGGCAATCCGAAAAACTTCGGCAATCAGTTGAAATACGCAGACAAGCGCAATTCCCCCGTCGCCGTGATTGAGGGTGGGGATGAATATGCACGCGGTATGGTGCAGATCAAGGACTTGATTCTAGGCGCAAAAATCGCCGAAAACGCCACGCTTGAGGAATGGAAATCGCTGCCCTCGCAATACGAGGTGCCGCGCGGTGATCTGGTCGCCAAGGTGCGCGAAATCATCGCCCTGCACGAGGCCGGATAGATGACGCCCAAGGCAAAAACACGCAGTGAAGCGGCGCGGTTTCTGGACTTTTTCGAAGGACAGGGCGCGCGACGGGTGGAAACCGACATCCTGCAACCGGCCCGCGTTCTGCTGGACCTATATGGCGAGGATATCCGCGCCCGTGCCTATGTGACATCCGATGCCCTGCGTGGCGAACAGATGCTGCGCCCCGATTTCACCGTACCGGTGGTGCAAATGCATATGGAACACGGTGCCGAACCGGCCCGCTACACCTATGCAGGCGAGGTTTTCCGGCGGCAGGAAGAGGATATTTCCCGCCCCAGCGAATTTATGCAGGTGGGTTACGAGGTGTTCGACCGCGAAAATCCCGCCGCCGCCGATGCCGAGGTTTTCGCCCTGTTCCAGCAGGCGCTTGCCCCGCTTGGCCTGCGGGCAGCAACGGGCGATATGGGCATCCTGATGGCTGCCGTGCGCGGGCTTTCGACAACCGGGCGGCGCAAATCGGCATTGCTGCGTCATATCTGGCGGCCCAAACGGTTCCGCGCGCTGCTGGACCGCTATACCGGCAAGGCAAAACCGCCCGAAACGCGGGTTGCCCTGT
>WGBJ01000389.1 GCA_015494385.1 Marinosulfonomonas sp. | reverse complement strand
TGCCGGCATCGCCGGTGGATGACCTGATCACCTTCCATGTGGTGTTTGGCAAAACCGTGCCCGATATTTCGCTGAATGCGGTCGCCAACCTGGGCTATGCCGAGGCGCGGTGGTTAAGGCCGGTCTATGCGGGGGATACGCTGCGCTCCAGTTCCGAGGTGATTGGGCTAAAGCAGAATTCCAGCGGCAAGAACGGCGTGGTCTGGGTGCGCACAACGGGCACCAACCAGCATGGTCAGGCGGTGCTGGAATATGTGCGCTGGGTGATGGTGAAAAAGCGTGATCTGGGCGCGGCGGCGCCGGAAACGGTGATCCCTGAACTGGCGGGTGCCTTGCCCGCGGATCAGGTGGTGATCCCCGAGGGGCTGAATTTCACCGGTTACGATTTCACGCTGGCGGGCGAGCCGCACCGGCTGGGCGACTACACTGTGGGCGAGCGGATCGACCATGTGGACGGTGTGACGATTGAAGAAGCCGAACACATGATGGCCACACGCCTGTGGCAGAATACGGCCAAGGTGCATTTCGACGTGACGGCGCGGCCCGATGGCAAGCGGCTGATGTATGGCGGGCATATCATTTCACTGGCCCGCGCGCTGAGCTTTAACGGTTTGGCCAATGCGCAGATGATCGTTGGCCTGAACGCCGGTGCCCATGCCAACCCCTGTTTTGCAGGCGATACGGTGCGGGCCTGGTCCGAGGTTCTGGGCGTGGCAAAAACCGATGCCCCCGGTGTGGGTCTGATCCGGCTGCGCACGGTGGCGACCAAGGGTGCTGCGTTCGAACTGCGCGGCGAGGACGGAAAATACCTGCCGGATGTGTTGCTGGATATTGACTATTGGGCGGTGATGCCGGTTTAAGTGGACCATGAAAAAGCTATTTTATTTATTTATTGCCTTGGTGCTGCCTGCAGCTTTGTTTGCGGCTGAAGATATCAACAAACAGGTCGACAAGTCGCCAAAGGAACAACCCTCGCAGACCGAAAAGCACGGTGATGGCAAGCAGGGCAAGCCTCCGGCGCTGGCACTGGACGCGCAGCGGTTCGAATTTGTCCGCACCAATCTGGTGTCCACATTCTATCACGAATTGGCCCATGCACTGATCGACATAATGGACCTGCCGGTTTACGGGCAGGAAGAAGATGCGGCAGATGTGTTTAGCGTTGTGGTGATTGAACGGCTGTTTGATGACGAAGCCGCGTTGAATATAAACAGTGGCGGGGCGATGGGGTTCAAGGTGGATGCCGATGACCGCATGAGCAAAGGGCGCGAATGGGATTGGGCCGATGAACATGGCCCCGATATGCAGCGTTATTACAATATCGCCTGCCTGACCTATGGCCGTGCACCAGAGCAACGTTCTGATTTTGCTACCAAGATGGAAATACCCGAAGATCGCGCCGAGGTCTGCGGCGAAGAATTTACGCTGGCCAAACGTAGTTGGGGTCCGGTCATCGAGCAACTCGAGGGTGCCAAAACCGGCGAACATATCCGGTTCCGCCAATCCGCCCGCACCGGTTTGCAACAACGTGCTGCCGGGGTGATCGAGGCTCAGGTAAAGTTGGTGAATGATACATTTGATCTGCCAAAACATCTGCGGGTAACGGTAAAGAGATGCAGTCGCGGCAGGAATATGTATGCCTTCTATTCCTCGAACCGTCACAAGATCACCGTTTGCACCAATTATATTGACGAGTTGTACCGAACCGCACCCAGATAGCCATTTGTGATCACGCAAGGGCAACGTGTGATCACAAATGGAAAAATTCAACGAAATCGCGCAATTATTTGCGCTAACAATGGGCCGGATCGCGTGACTCGGGCAATGTTTGGCGTTATTCATTCAGGATAAGATGAACAAATCTAGCCGACCACAGGCGCTTGATCCTGAAGGGGTATACCAATGGCAGACGCAAACCAGGGCAATCGCCCGCTTTCGCCTCACCTGCAAATCTATCGTCCGCAAATCACATCCATACTGTCGATCCTGAACCGGATCACCGGCGTTGCGATGTCGCTGGCCGCTGTGCTGATCGCATGGTGGTTTCTGGCCGGTGCAACCGATGCCGCCTATTATGACGTGGCCAACGGGTTCCTGACCTCGTGGTTCGGAATTCTGATCATGGTCGGGTCGCTCTGGGCGTTCTGGTATCACTTTTTTGGCGGCTTGCGGCACCTGCAATGGGATTCCGGCAAGGGCATGGGAATGAAGGCTGTTCGGCGGTCAGGTATTGCGGCGGTGGTGTTGTCGGTTGTGGCAACGTTGCTGTGCATCCTGCTGGCGCTGTAAGGGGAACGAAGATGTCATATTTAACCGATCGCAAACGTGTTTCCGGCCTGGGTGTTGCTGGCGGCGGAAACGCGCATTTCATTTCCCAGCGGCTGACAGCGATTGCGCTGATCCCGCTGTCGCTGATGTTTCTGTTTCCGTTTATCGGCACCCTGGGGGCGGATCATGCCACCATGCTGAAAACCTATCAGCACCCCTATCACGCCATCGTGGCGGTGATGTTTTTCATCGTGCTGTGCAAGCACCTTCATCTGGGTCTGCAAGTGGTGATCGAGGATTACGTCCACGCGCCACGCCTGTTGATGGGGTCGTTGATTGTCAACCGTCTGTTCTGGGGCGCAACGGCTGTAACTGCCGTTTTCGCCATCGCCAAAATCGCCTTTAGTGCCTGAGCCGGAGAAATAACATGGCTGCTTATGAATACGAAACCCACAATTTCGATGTGGTTGTTGTTGGCGCCGGTGGTGCCGGTCTGCGGGCGACTTTGGGGATGGCCGAGCAGGGGTTGAAAACCGCCTGTGTAACCAAGGTTTTCCCGACCCGCTCCCATACGGTGGCCGCACAAGGCGGGATCGCCGCCAGCCTGTCCAACATGGGACCGGACCATTGGCAGTGGCATATGTATGACACTGTAAAAGGGTCCGACTGGCTGGGCGACACCGACGCGATGGAATATCTGGCCCGCGAGGCCCCCAAAGCGGTTTACGAGCTGGAACATTACGGCGTGCCTTTCTCGCGCACCGAAGAAGGCAAGATTTACCAGCGTCCGTTCGGTGGCCACACCACCGAATTTGGCGAAGGCCCGCCGGTACAGCGCACCTGTGCCGCTGCCGACCGCACCGGCCACGCCATGCTGCACACGCTGTATGGCCAGAGCCTCAAGCACAATGCGGAATTCTACATCGAGTATTTCGCCACCGATCTGATCATGTCCGAGGACGGCAAATGCCAGGGCATCGTTGCCTGGAAGCTGGACGATGGCACCATGCATGTTTTCAACGCCAAAACCGTGGTGTTGGCCACTGGTGGTTACGGGCGCGCCTATTTCAGTGCGACATCCGCCCATACCTGCACCGGGGATGGCAACGGCATGGTTGCCCGTGCCGGTCTGCCGCTTCAGGATATGGAGTTTGTGCAGTTCCACCCGACGGGGATTTATGGCGCTGGCTGCCTGATCACCGAAGGCGCGCGCGGCGAAGGCGGATATCTGACCAACTCGGAGGGCGAGCGGTTCATGGAACGCTATGCGCCCACTTACAAGGATCTGGCATCGCGCGACGTGGTATCGCGCTGCATGACCATCGAGATCCGCGAAGGGCGCGGGGTTGGCCCGAACAAGGACCATATCCACCTGAACCTGAACCACCTGCCGCCGGAAACTTTGGCCCTGCGCCTGCCCGGCATTACCGAGAGCGCCAAGATTTTCGCCGGTGTCGACCTGACCAAGGAACCGATCCCGGTTCTGCCGACGGTTCACTATAATATGGGCGGTATCCCGACCAATTATATGGGCGAGGTTCTGAACCCCACCGCCAAGGATCCCGACCGCGTTGTGCCCGGCCTGATGGCTGTGGGCGAAGCGGCCAGTGCCTCGGTGCACGGGGCGAACCGTCTGGGGTCGAATTCGCTGATCGACCTTGTGGTGTTCGGCCGTGCCTCGGCCATCCGCGCCGGCGAGATTCTGGACCCCAAAGAGCCGAACGAGCCCGCCAACAAGGCCTCGATCGACAAGGCGTTTGACCGTTTCGACAGCTTGCGCTTTGCCAATGGCGATGTGCCGACCGCTGAATTGCGGCTGGAGATGCAGAAAACCATGCAGGCCGATGCCGCCGTTTTCCGCACCGACAAAACGCTGGCCGAAGGCGTCGAGAAGATGAAAAAGGTTGCGGCCAAGCTGGATGACCTGAAAGTCACCGATCATTCGCTGATCTGGAACAGTGACCTGATGGAAACGCTGGAGCTGACCAACCTGATGCCAAACGCTATGGCCACCATTGTTGCCGCCGAGGCCCGCAAGGAAAGCCGCGGGGCGCATGCCCACGAGGATTACCCGGATCGCGACGACAAGAACTGGCGCAAACACTCTTTGGCCTATGTAAAGGGGCCAAAGGTGACGCTGAAGTATCGCCCCGTGCATCTGGAGCCGCTGACACCGGTGGAAGAAGGTGGTATTGACCTGAAGAAGATTGCACCGAAGAAAAGGGTTTACTGATGGCTGTTCTGAAAACCTCCTCTGTTGCACTGGTTCTGGGTGGCGTGGTTCTGGCGGCTTGCGTCAAGCCCGAACCGCCAAAGGATTACATGCTGACCTGTCTGCATGAAACCAGGGCCAAAGGGTCGTATGTGCGCTCGGCGGACAAGGTCGGGGTGAATGGTTTGCCGGTGATCCTGCCTGCCGCTGGCGGTGATGCGCGTGGCGCGGTTCTGATGAATGCCTGCGTCGAGGAACATCACCGCGAGGCAGGCACATTGCCCAACCCCGCAGGCCGGACTCCGCCCAAGATGATGTCGAACGGCAAACTGTCGGTGCCGCAGGGCTATGATCTGTCGCCCGAAGATGTGGCGCTGTGGAAAACCCTGACGCTGGAGCAGCAAAAACGGGCCTATGAATTTCTGAAATCAGGCAGCACGATCCAGTCGTCGCTGTTGGAGGATTAGGATATGTTGCGTGCTTTGGCGATCGGACTAACAGTGGTTTCGCTTTCGGGCTGTGTCACGGACGGGATCGTTCAGGACACCTCGCGCGAGGCGGCAAAACGGGTGGTCACCCCGATCGTGGTGGACAAATTCCCCGGTCGCAACACCGAGGCCTATAGCAACTGCATCATCGACAACGCCACCACGGACGAGATTTTCAGCCTCGCCAAGGCGGCGGTGACGGGTGTCGATCAGGACACTGTGAACACAGTGGTCACAATCAGCACCCGCGGGGATACGCTGAAATGTTTCTTAAAGACCGAGCTTGGCTCGGGTCTGGGATAGGACTGAAGATATGGTTGAATTCACACTTCCGAAAAATTCGCGCATTGTAACGGGCAAAACATGGCCCAAACCGGCAGACGCAACAAATCTGCGGAAATTCAGCATTTACCGCTATAATCCGGACGAGGAAAAGAACCCCCGTGTCGATACCTATTTCGTGGATATGGACAACTGTGGTCCGATGGTTCTGGACGCGCTGATCAAGATCAAGAACGAGATTGACCCGACGCTGACATTCCGCCGCTCTTGCCGCGAAGGCATCTGCGGATCCTGCGCGATGAACATCGACGGGATCAACACGCTGGCCTGTATTTACGGTATGGACGAAATCAAGGGCGATGTGAAAATCTATCCGCTGCCGCATATGCCGGTGGTC
>WGBJ01000388.1 GCA_015494385.1 Marinosulfonomonas sp. | reverse complement strand
TGGATCATCAGGACGTTTTCGTTTGTGCCAGTGCGGGGAACCATGCGCAAGGGGTGGCTTTTGTTTGCCGCCACTTCGGGGTTAAGGGGGTGATTTTTATGCCCGTCACCACGCCACAGCAAAAGGTGAACAAGACCCGCATTTTCGGCGGTGACAATATCGAAATCCGGCTGGTCGGGGATTATTTCGATGACACGCTGGCCTCGGCCCGCAGTTATTGTGACGAAGTGGGGGCGCATTTTCTGCCGCCGTTCGATGATCCGGATGTGATTGAAGGCCAAGCCTCGGTTGCGGTTGAGATGCTGGAGCAACTGGGCCGCGCGCCGGATATGGTGGTGCTGCCGGTTGGGGGTGGCGGGCTGTCATCGGGCATCAAATCCTACCTGTCCGAACAGGCGCCGGATACCGAAATCCGGTATGTCGAGCCTGCCGGTGCCCCCAGTCTGACCAGTGCGATTGCCGCTGGCAAACCTGTGACGCTGAGCAAGGTCGACAGCTTTGTCGATGGTGCCGCCGTGGCCCGCATAGGCGAGGAAAATTTCAAGGTTCTAAAAGACATCCCCGCCGATACAATCCTGCTGGCCCCCGAAGACCGGATTTGCACCACGATGGTGGAAATGCTGAATGTCGAGGGCATTGTTCTGGAGCCTGCCGGTGCCTTGTCGGTGGATGCTCTGCCCGCATTGGCCGATCAGATCAAAGGCAAGACGGTGGTTTGTGTAACCTCTGGCGGCAATTTCGATTTTGAACGCCTGCCCGAGGTCAAGGAACGCGCCCAGCGGTATCTCGGCCTGAAGAAATATTTCATCCTGCGCCTGCCGCAGCGCCCCGGTGCGTTAAAGGATTTCCTGTCGATCCTTGGTCCGCATGACAATATCGCCCGGTTTGAATATATGAAGAAATCGGCGCGGAATTTTGGGTCGGTCCTGATCGGGATTGAAACCGATGATGCCAAAAACTTTGCGCGGTTGTTTGAAGAAATGGACAAGGCCGGATTTACCTATAGCGACATCACCAACGACGAAACTGTCGCGGAATTTGTTATCTAGGCTGCCTTCATACAGCCGAATTTTTTTCTGAACACCGATTTCGAGGCTGCGTAAACCTCGAATATTTCATCCAGATCAACCGTGTTCGCCAGTCCGCCAGCGGCTGCTTTTTCCCCTGCTTGACACAGATCACCAAAATGCAAAAATCCCAGATTTAACGCACTGCCTTTCAGGAAATGCATGTCTTCTTCAAGCCGTGACAAATCTGGCACGGCAATCATCCGCACCATGGTATCCTCGACCTCTTCCAGAAACATGGCAACAACTTCGCGGAAATCCTCGATCCCGACTTCGTCGCGTAATTCATTTACCCGCTCCCAACTAATCAAAACAATACTCCTGAAAATCTGGCATCTGTATATTCATAAGGTCGGAAATCTTAACAGCAGGTAACCCGTCATGGGCCTAAATCATTCAAATTTTATGATTCACTCGACCTTAAAGGATTGCTGGCACTAAACTGGATAAGCGAAGGAATTTCCCCGCAAAAGGGCGTAAAATATGGCTGATTCGGCCACGGCAAAAAACATGCAACAGTTCGAGGCTGACCTTGAACAGGATGAGGCAACCAAACGGGTTCTGGTTGTCGATGACAGCCGTGTGCAACGCCGGATTCTATCGTCGTCTCTGAAACGCTGGGGATATAAAGTGCTAGAAGCGGATTCTGGCCACGCGGCGTTGGAAATCTGCAAACGCGAGCAGCTGGATTTGATCCTCAGCGACTGGATGATGCCGGGGATGAACGGGTTGGAATTCTGCATCGCCTTTCGCGAATTGGCGCAGGATAATTACGGGTATTTCATCCTTCTGACCTCGAAAAGCGAAAAGGACGAGGTGGCGCATGGGCTGGATGTGGGCGCCGATGATTTCCTGACCAAACCGGTTAACGCCAGCGAACTGCGCGCCCGTATCCGCGCCGGTGAACGCCTGCAGAAAATGCAGCGTGAACTGACAGAGAAGAATCGGCTGGTTACCGATGCGCTGGCTGAAATCCAGTGTCTTTATGACATTATCGACCGCGATCTGATCGAGGCCAAGAAACTGCAACAGTCATTGGTCAAGGAACGCTATCGCGATTTCGGCGCGGCCGAAGTTTCGTTGCTGTTGCGATCCAGCGGCCATGTCGGCGGTGATCTGGTCGGGTTTTTTCCGGTGAGCGATACGCAGATCGGTCTGTATTCAATCGACGTTTCCGGTCACGGGATCACCTCGGCCCTGATGACCGCGCGCTTGGCGGGGTTTTTATCGGGTTCGACCCCGGATCAAAATTTGGCGTTATGGCAGGATGATAGTGGTGGATACACCGCCCGTAGTCCGGCGGTGGTGGCCGAACATCTGAACCGGATTGTGCTGGAGGAGATGGAGACCGAGCATTATTTTACCCTGTTGCTGGCAGATATCGATCTGACCGCGGGCGTGGTGACGGCCACACAAGCGGGGCATCCGCATCCGGCCATTCAGCGGGCGAATGGTGCGGTGGAATATTG
>WGBJ01000387.1 GCA_015494385.1 Marinosulfonomonas sp. | reverse complement strand
GTGCTGAACAAACCGCTGACCGTCGCGGTGCAATCGCTGGATCCCGAGGTTTCCTTTACCCGCCGCTTTACCCTGAACGCGGGCGATACCTTCACGCTGGATGACAACCTGTTTGCCGATTTCAAACCCGGCACCGGTTCGGCCATCCTGTCGGCGGGGCCATTGGCGCAATTCGACGCCCCCGGCCTGCTGGCGGCGCTGGATCGTTACCCCTATGGCTGCACCGAGCAAACCACATCCCGCGCCATGCCGCTGCTGTATCTGAACGAAGTGGCGCAGGTGATGGGCCTTGGCAACCGCGACAAGATCGCTGAACGGGTCGATCAGGCGATTGAACGGGTGCTTAGCAATCAGGCCTCCAACGGCGGGTTTGGCCTGTGGGGGCCGGGGTCGGATGATCTGTGGCTTGCCAGCTATGTCACCGATTTCCTGAGCCGCGCGCGCGCCAAGGGCTTTGATGTGCCCGACCGCGCCTTCCGCTCGGCCATTGATAACCTGCGTAACCGCGTCAACTATGCCCCGGACTTTGACAAGGGCGGCCAAGAGGTTGCCTATGCCCTGTTCGTGCTGGCCCGTGAAGGGGCGGCAAATATGGGCGATCTGCGCTATTACGCCGACGAAAAGGCGGGCGATTTTGCAACGCCGCTTGCCGTTGCCCAGATCGGTGCGGCCTTGGCCAGTTATGGCGATCAGCCACGCGCCGACAATATGTTCGCCCGTGCGGGCCGGATGATCGGCCGCAGTTGGGGGCGCGAGGAAACGCAATACTGGCGTTCCGATTACGGCACCAACATGCGCGATGCAGCCGCCGTTCTGGCGCTGGCTGTCGATGCGGGCAGCAACGCGATTGATACCGGCGATCTGGCGCATCGGGTTTCGACCGCCTTTGCCAACGCCCGCTATCACTCCACGCAGGAATCCATGTGGTCGCTGATGGCAGTGCGTGCGCTGCTGAACGATCCGAACATGCAAGGGTTCACCGTGAACGGCGAACCTGTCACCGGCCCGATGGTCCGCGTGCTGCAAGACGGGGCAACGGCGGCGGGTCTGGCCATCCGTAATGGCTCGAACCGGGACGAGCCCGTCACCCTGACTACATTCGGTGTGCCGGACCAACCCGAGCCTGCCAGCGGGTATGGCTATGCGATCAAGCGCAGCTATTACACACTGGATGGTGAACCGGTTGATCCCTCGGGCCATCCCGTCGGCACCCGTCTGGTGGTGGTGCTGACCGTCAGCCCCTTCAATGATTCCGAAGGGCGTTTGATGGTGAATGATCCACTGCCCGCCGGGTTCGAGATCGACAACCCCGGTCTGGTTTCCTCGGGCGATGTGCGCAGCCTTGAGTGGCTGGAAGCAAATGCGGATGTGCAGAATACCGAATTCCGCTCCGACCGTTTCCTTGCTGCTGTTGACTGGCGCAGCGACAAGCCCTTTGATCTGGCCTATATCGTGCGGGCCATTTCGCCAGGTAGCTATCACCATCCGGCAGCCAGCGTTGAAGATATGTATCGCCCGATTTACCGTGCGGTTTCGGATACGGGGCGGATCACGGTTAGCGAATGATCCGGCGTCACGCCCTTCTAACCCTCGGGCTGCTGTTGTTCATCACGGCAGCGGCGCGGGATGCGTTTGACGATTGGGTCGATGCAACGGTTTTGCCGTCATTGACCGCCGAAACCTCGGCCGAGGTTCTGGACCGCAACGGCACCCTGCTGCGCGCCTATACGGTGGCCGACGGGCGCTGGCGGTTGCGCACTACGCTGGACGGGGTGGACGCGACCTATATCAAAATGCTGATCGCATACGAGGACAAGCGGTTCTACAGCCACGCGGGCGTCGATCCGGTGGCGATGTTGCGGGCGGCATATCAGGCTCTGACACAGGGGAAAATCGTCTCCGGCGGCTCGACCCTGACGATGCAGACCGCGCGCTTGCTGGAGGATGGCACAACCGGCAAATGGACCGGCAAACTGCGCCAGATCCGTGTGGCGCTGGCGCTGGAGCGGCGGTTAAGCAAGGATGAGATTCTGACGCTTTACCTGAACCGCGCCCCATTTGGCGGCAATCTGGAAGGGGTGCGTGCTGCCACTCGCGCCTATTTCGGCAAAGAGCCGCGCCGCCTGACACCTGCACAGGCCGCCCTTTTGGTGGCCCTGCCGCAAGCCCCCGAAACTCGCCGCCCTGATCGCCACCGTGACACCGCCCGCGCTGCCCGCGCCCGTGTGGTGGACCGGATGCTGTCGGCGGGCGTGCTGGATGATGACATGGCGCAAACCGCGCAATCAGAGCCTATTCCAGCTCAAAAGCACCCCTTTCCAGCCCTCGCCCCGCATATGGCGGATCGTGCATTGGCCGAAAATGCCCATCAACTGACACTGGATGCCACCCTGCAACGGCAACTTGAAACCCTTGCCGCTGTCGCGCTACAGGGCAAGGGCGATGACCTGTCCATCGCCATTCTGGTGGCCGATCATACCACGGGCGAAATCCTTGCCTCGGTTGGTTCTGCCGCCTACCGTGCTGACAACCGGCTGGGATTTGTCGATATGACCCGCGCCCTGCGCTCGCCCGGGTCCACCCTGAAACCGCTGGTCTATGGCATGGCCTTTGATCAGGGTTTGGCCCATCCCGAAACCCTGATCGACGATGTGCCAACCGCGTTCGGCGCTTACGTTCCGCAGAACTTCGACGGTAAATTTCGTGGCACCCTGCGCATCCGCCGCGCGCTTCAAATGTCGCTGAACATCCCCGCGATCAAATTGACCGAGGCCATCGGCCCCGCCAACCTGATGTCTGCCCTGCGCCGCGCTGGAATGGACCCCGTGGTGCCTGGCGGCAAGCCCGGCCTTGCGATTGCGCTGGGCGGCTTGGGGGTGACGTTGACGGATATGGTGCAGCTATACGCGGGCCTTGCCAGTGGCGGTAAACCGCGCCCGCTGGTGTGGAAAAGCGGCTCTAATGCGGGGCAATCGGGCCGAAACCTGATGTCCCCTGTGGCTGCGTGGTATGTGGCTGATATCCTGTCTGGCCTTGCTCCGCCGCCCAACGCACCGCGCAACCGGCTGGCCTATAAAACCGGCACCAGTTACGGCCATCGCGACGCCTGGGCGCTGGGGTTTGACGGGCAACATGTGGTCGGCGTCTGGATGGGCCGCGCGGATGGAACACCGGTGCCGGGCGCCTTTGGCGGCGATCTGGCGGCACCCGTGCTGTTCGAGGTTTTCAGCCGCATCAAACCCGTGCTGACCCTGCTGCCCGCGCCGCCACCTGCCGCGTTGACGGTCAGCAATGCCGAATTGCCCCAACCCTTGCAACGGTTCCGTGGCCGCAATGCGCTGTTTGAAAAACCAAAGGACGCCCCCACCGTCGCCTTCCCGCCGGATGGCTCCGAAGTGGAATTGGACGGCGGTTTTCTGGTGGTCAAGGTGCGTGACGGGGTGGCGCCGTTCACGTGGCTGGCCAACGGCAAGCCCTTTGCCGTGGCCACCTATGAGCGGCAATCGGTGCTGGAAACCGAAGGTGCCGGTTTTATCACCCTGTCGGTGATTGACGCAAAGGGGCGGTCTGCACGGGCGGAAATCCGGCTGGATTAAAGCCGCTCTATCGCCAGCGCGATCCCCTGACCGCCGCCGATGCACATGGTGATCAGCGCCCGTTTGCCGCTGATCCGCTCCAGTTCATACAGCGCCTTGACCGTGATCAGCGCGCCGGTGGCTCCCACCGGATGCCCCAGTGCAATCGCACCACCGTTCGGGTTTACCTTGGCCGGATCCAGCCCCAGAACCTTGTTCACTGCCAGCGCCTGTGCGGCAAAGGCTTCGTTGGATTCGATCACGTCGAAATCATCCACGGACAGGCCCGTTCTCTCCAGCAGGTTTTGCACGGCTGGAATTGGCCCGATCCCCATCACATTGGGCGCAACACCGGCGTGGGCATAGCCAATGACGCGGGCAATAGGCTCTAATCCGGCCTTTTCCGCCGCGCCACGCCGCGCCAGCACCAAAGCCGCCGCACCGTCATTGATGCCCGAGGCATTGCCCGCCGTCACCGTGCCGTCCTTCTGGAACGCGGGGCGCAGACCGGCCAGTGCTTCGGCTGACGTGGCCTTGGGATGCTCATCAACCTTGAATTCCACCACCTCGCGCCGCACTTTCACTTCGACCGGCACGATCTGGTCCTCGAAATAACCGGCTTCAATCGCCTTGGCTGCCCGCGTCTGGCTTTCCAGCGCAAAGGCGTCCTGTTCCTCGCGGGAAATGCCATACTCGGCTGCCACGTTTTCCGCCGTCACCCCCATATGGCCCGAGCCAAACGGGCAGTTCAAAGTGCCCAGCAGCATATCCATGGATTTCACATCGCCCATCTTTTGTCCCCAACGGGCGGCGGGTGTGATGTAGGGCGCGCGGCTCATGTTTTCGGCGCCACCGGCCAGTGCGAAATCGGCGTCCCCCAGCATCAGCATCTGCGCAGATGAAACAATGGCCTGCGCGCCGGACCCGCACAGGCGGCTGACGTTCATTGCGGGCACGGATTCGGGCACGCCGGCCTGCATGGCGGCGACGCGGCCCAGATACATGTCTTGCGGTTCGGTGTTGATCACATTGCCAAACACCACATGTTCGATCAGCGCCGGATCAATCCCCGCCCGCGCCATCGCCGCCTTTGAGGCTGTCGCTGCCAATGCTGTCGGGGGAACCCCTGCCAAGGCTCCGCCAAAGGTGCCGATTGCGGTGCGGGCGCTGCCCAGAATTACAATATCAGTCATCTGCTTTTTCCTTCAAAAGTGTCTCTAACGCCGCCCGAAAGCAGGGCGAATGGTCGCCCAAAGTGGCCAGAACGCTGGCCTCGTATTCCCTGGCAATCGGGGCCAGTTCATTGATCATTGCGTGGCCCTTTTCGGTCAGCTCCAGTTCGACCAGCCGCCTGTCGCCCTCGTTGACCCGTTTGCTGACATAGCCTGCCGCCTCAAGCCGTGAAGCGGCGCGCGAGACTTTGGATTTGTCCATCGCCACGCGCTGATGGATTTCCCGCACGCTGACCGGTCCTGCGTGCGACAGATGCGCGACCACACGCCATTCCGGCAGGGTGATGCCGAACCTCTGTTTATACAGGGCCGCGAACCCATGACTTACCTGCGCCGCCAGAACCGACAGCTGATAGGGAAGGAATGCGTCCAGATCAAAATCGCTCAACAGGGAACTCCGCGTGTTTGTTACATTTGCAATGAACGCATGTATCGCAATCAGGATCAACCGTCCACAGCGCTTGACTTCGTTGCATTTGCAACGATAGGGTGCCCGCAGGAAACGCCACGAGTGCCGACTGGAGACGCGCCCATGACCACCGACAGGACAGACCACGGGATGACCCGTGCCAATTCCGCTTGCGGAACCACTGACGGATATATGCCCGGATTTGGCAATGATTTCGAAACCGAAGCCTTGCCCGGCGCCTTGCCCCAAGGGATGAACAGCCCGCAGAAATGCGAATATGGGCTGTATGCCGAACAACTGTC
>WGBJ01000386.1 GCA_015494385.1 Marinosulfonomonas sp. | reverse complement strand
GATTACGGGACGTGCCGACCGCGAGATAATTGACAAGGGCCGCCAGCTAGGCATGAATAATTTTCTGAAAAAACCGTTTACACCTGCTGAATTGCGCACTTGCATCGAAGCGGTTGTGGGCCGTATTTAAAACTGGATTACCTTTTTGGCACAGATTCAACCCGCAAAAAAATGGATCCCGCTGGACACCCTGCATTTGAATATGGCAGCAGTATTCAGCGAACTGGCCGATATTTGTTGCAGCGCTGAAAATGCTCTGGGGGAAATACTCGAGCACCCTAGTTCGGCTTCCGATCAGTCCCTTATTGCCCTCCAAGGACTGGACCGCCTGCGACAGAGCCTCGAGGATATGTCGCGATTGACAACTTTTCTGCCTGATACTGTGAGCGAGCTTTCAGGCATTGAGATTTCCACGTCCCGCCTTCAAAAACAAATTGTGTTGGCAGGTTTGCTTTGCAGGCTAACTGACAGCAAACCCATTGAAGTAACCGTCACAGAAGAAATTTGGGGATAACATTCCGGGAAACAAACACTACAACTTTTTCCGTTTACTCCCTCAAAATTTACTTCCGCCCATTGTCAGCAACCAATGATGGGTATGGCTTTACTCAGAAAAATCTGCTCTTCCCCCCCCCAAAAAAAAAATCACGGGTTTCATGCCTGTAAAGTCAGTAAACCATGTGCATCTGAACGCTATATTTGGCCACGCCTGTCCTTTACTTGGACTGCGGCCGGTCGCCAGGTGTTCATTGGATTTTGCATCCCCTCCAAACATCTCCCGTTTTCACCTGTAATCTCGTTCTTGATTTTCCAAATGGCTACTCGTCCTTGAATTTCATCCGCCCGCACCTTCCAGCGGGCTTTAAACACAGATTCTGGGGTTTTCTAACCGAGGTTCGGTTTGGGGATCGGGCAATGGGTTACCCCCGCCTTTGAAAACAGGTGGCATGTCCCTTGCAAACTAGAACAGCTCCAACTCAGTATCGGATATTGGCAAATTTTCTGGTATTGTCTCTTCTGGAAGCTCCTGTCGCCCTAAAAGTTTTTGCCTGGCTCTTCCAGAAAACGGCCAGAACTGTATCCTTCTAGCCTGCTCCCCCCCAAGACTATGCCCTTTGCAAGGTATTCCTTCCATCTTCAGGAATAATAAAACGAACTCACCATTGCGCACTCCAACATCCGAGAAATTCGATATCATCCTCGCGCCGCCGAATAACTTTGCCTGAAGCCGCGATTTATCCCCACCGAGCTTTAAAATAGCATTGATCAATAATTCCATTTCATTGACGCTAACCCCGCGGCTATTTTGCTCTTCCCATAC
This sequence comes from Marinosulfonomonas sp., assembly GCA_015494385.1. Taxonomy (GTDB): domain Bacteria; phylum Pseudomonadota; class Alphaproteobacteria; order Rhodobacterales; family Rhodobacteraceae; genus Profundibacter. The sequence goes on along the minus strand of WGBJ01000386.1, from coordinate 5,124 downwards.
TCTCCCAGGAAGCAGGATGTGGTTCATCCCTCCAACGCGGGCAACCGGATCCCACAAACAGGCCGAAACACAGGATCCCAAAACTGTTGTGATCATTTCTTCACTTTTTGAACCTGTTGCATATTCACCTTGGGTAATATGCCTTGTTTCGGTTTTTGTCATGGTATCACCCTTACAATACACTACTCTTCAATTTCGGATTGTAAGTAACCGAAGCTAGAAGTCTTCCCAATCGCTCTCCAGGCCTGCTGGTTCGGCCAACTGAGCGCTCGAGAGTAGACCTCCTGTTTTTGATTTTGATGTGCGGGCTTCTTTAACGCGCGGTGTCGGGGCGGATGGGGCGGCGGCAGGTTTGAAATCCGGACTAACGACATTTCCCGCATCTTCACCGATACGGAACTGGGCCATAGTTTGCGTCAGGATTTCAGCCTCTTTTGTTAGGGAATGACTTGCAGCTGTTGTTTCTTCAAACATTGCGGCATTTTGCTGGGTCACCTGATCCAGTTGGTTCACGGCAGTATTGATTTCGGCCAGACTGGATGATTGTTCATTGGCCGACACAGCGATCTCCGACACATGGCTTGCGATATTCGAAACCGATTCAACAATTTGTTGCAACGCCGATCCCGCTTGCCCGACCAAATCTACTCCGCGGTTAACATGCTGGCCACTTGCAGAGATCAGATCATTGATTTCGCGGGCAGCATCGGAAGTTCGTTGCGCCAAGGCCCGCACTTCTGATGCAACAACAGCAAACCCGCGTCCGGCTTCCCCCGCGCGCGCAGCTTCGACGCCGGCATTCAATGCCAACAGGTTTGTTTGAAAGGCGATATCGTCAATCACATTGATAATACGTGAAATCTGGCCAGAGGATGTTTGGATTTCTTCCATAGCATCCACAGCTTCCTGCACAACAACACCACTGGATTCTGCGTTGGATTTGGCATCGGAGACCACCTGATTGGCCAAGCCCGCCCCTTCTGCTGCCGAGCGCACGCTTGCGGTCAATTCGTCCAGAGCGGCGGCTGTTTCCTCGAGCGTTGCGGCCTGACGTTCGGTCCGCCGGGACAGATCATCTGCCGCATTACTGATTTCGGTTGCCTCGCCCCGAATGGAGCCGGCGTTATCAATCACCCGCAACATTGCTTTGCGCAAAGTGGCGATCGCATTGTTGAAATCGGTACGAAGCTGTTCATAGTCCGGCTTGAATGCTTTCGTAATCTGGGCCGTCAGATCGCCTTCGGAAAGAAGGCGCATGCCGACGCTCAGGGCTTCGACAACTTCGGTTTGCGCCTGCTCCAGTTCGACACGGACAGCCTCGGCCTCTTCCATTTGCAGCTGGGCCCGGGTGACATCATTGCCGACAAGAAGCACACGAATAACATCGCCGGATTTGCTCTGGACCGGCGTGAAGGCCCCTTCGAGGGTCCCTTCGGTGCCGCCACCGGCGTTCATGATGAATTTCCCGACAATGGTTTCCCCATTGGTCACCCTGCCCCAGACATCGCCCAATTCCTTTGCCATTTCGGGATTAAATTTCACAAGGTCAACGACGGTCATGTCGAATTGGTCGTTTTCCATTCCGCCTGTCAGATTGAGAAAATTATCATTTGCCACAAGCAAAGCACCATCCGGCGCAAATTCCGCTTTGGCCTGGTTTTCCTCGATTGCATTCAGAACCGCCTCGTTCATGCGGGTTGATGTTACGTCGTTCCATTCGACAACACAGCCCAGTTGAACCCCTTCAGAATCCGTAACCGCGTTGATATCAAGTGAAAAACGGGCGTTCCCGACCGGTATCTCGGCATGGAAAGGCAGGTTGTCCGGATCACCCAGAAGCTCGCGGATACGGCCCGGCATATTGTGAAAAATATCCATATTATAGCCGATGACATCATCAGCGGAAAAAGCATCATTCACCTTCTGGAATTGTGCTTCGTATTTTTGGAACAGACCCATAACCGAAGAATTGACAAAGCGGATTGTGAAATCCTGATCGACAATCATCAAACCGGCCGACGTGCCCTCAAAGGCCGTCCCCTTGAACAGGGTTTCCCGTGCCTTTTCTTTTGCTTGTTGCAGTTTGTTGCGAAAATCATCCAGAATGGCGGCGATATGTCCAATCTCGTCACCGCGGTTCGTTGCCGGAATATCCGCGTCATATTCTTCACGGGCGACCTGCTGCATGGCCGCACCAACGCCGGTAAGCGGGCGGGAGATGTTTCGCGCCAGAAAAATCGAGACAATCGCCGAAATAGCGGCCAGAATTCCGCCCTGTAGCAACATGCGGTTGCGCACATCCACAACAGGGGCAAACAATTCCTCGGTGTCCTGCTCGGATATCAATGCCCAGGTCAGATCCCCGATATGGATCGGCGAAAAGGCGGCCAGAACAGGTTCGCCGTTGATTCCAACACTTTGCCCCAGACCGGATTCACCCGCCAAAGCCCGGTCTACCAGCGCGGGATCCACCTTGACACGGACCAATCCGGTTCCGTCCCCCGCAAGCGAACTGATCCGCGGGTGATAGTCTGCGCCGACTGTCATGGTGACACCCGTTTCCCCCAGACCGTCCTTGGACCTGAAAGCCGAGCTGATCGAATCTGTGGTGATCCGCGCCACATAGACGCCCATCAGCGCCCCGTTCACCGAAAGGACCGGCGCAGAAACAAAGCCCGAATACTGGCCATTGCCCGGCTTGTAAGGGGCAAGGTCGACAAAGGCAGTTTCCTCGGGCCCCAATGGCAAGGCAGCGCGGAACGCATTGCCCAGACCAGTGCTTTTCCAGGGGCCGTTCAGAACATTGGTAGCATAGTCGGCATTCTTCAGGACCGAATAAAGAACATTGCCTTCAGGGTCGATAATGAAAACATCCGCAAACCCGTTACGCTTCAACATCGTCTCGAAGAACGGATGGTGGCGGCGGTGCTTGCGCGAATAATCTGTCTGGACCCCGGCAAAATCAATCGTCCTGGACGAGGATTCGGCGCTGTCGTCATGTGCGGCATAATGCTGTTGTAAAAACGCTTCCTTGTCACCGGGAAGTGCTGTCCATGCACCGATAAATTCGGTCAGCGCACGGCGGGTGGCCGGACTGCTGGACTGGGCCATAACGTCCTTCGAGATTTCCTCGTACCATTTTTCAATATCCGAAGCCCGCGTATGGAGAACCATTTGCAAACGCGCTCTTGCGGTTTGATCCAGAGATTCTTTTGCGCTGAAATAGGCCAGCACCCCCATGCCCAGCAGGGCGATGGTACTAAGGGACAGCATTATCAAAGGCAGTTTTACCGACAGCTTGAGGTTATTCCACAGCGACATGTTCCAGATCTCCACTAATCAAGCGGTTAGCGGGAACCGGTTTGCCATTGCCAGCCAACCAGTCATCCACAACCATTCCCCGGCACTATCCAGCCCAGGAGTGAAGATTTCTTAAACAGTTATCGTTTTTACAAGCGCATGGTTAACAGGCGGCAATCGCTGCAGCTTGACGCCATAACCCATTGATTTAGACAGTTATTCATCAGAGGGGTTACCCCCCGATAAGCCGCCCAGTTGTCAAATTACCGATATTGCCCAGCAGTTGGCGCAAGAAGGTAATGCCCTTGATGTTGCTATCGGTAACCCGACGCGAAAGCGCAATAACGCGCCCGTCCTCAAGGGTGAAGCGTTCGACATTCTCGACCACGCCGTCTTTGTCAAAGCTGATGGCGACCACCTGCCGGTCGACAATCTTTGGCGCTTTGTAGGCGAAATTGCGCCAGCGGCTTTGGGCGTAATACCACCCGCCCTCTTGCAACACACCAAAGGCTGTGGGGCGACCGATGCTGTCTGCAACTGTATCGCGGGTATCCACACCGACCGTGATCATTTCCAGATCTTCTGCCGGCGGAACGTACCCGTGATCCTCGTAGGTCGCGGAACATGCGGAAACGGCCAAAATAATCAGACCGGCAAGACCGGTTTTAATGGTTTTAAAAAAATTTGACATCAACAGCCTTTATTCTCCGCCCCTTGCCTTCGACACGATCACCTCGTAATCGGTCTGTATATCCGACTTACAGAAGGATTGGCCGCTGTTCAAGAATGGAAAACCCTACCGATGGCGAACAAAGCACAAAACAAACACCGTTTGCGGGTTTCTACGCTGGATACCCAGAAACCGACGGCATTCGAACTGACCCCCGCCGCCCCTGCCCGAAAAAAGATCGCGGCACAACTGGAGCTGCTGGAACTGCGTAAACTGCGGTTTACCGGCGATATCAGGGCAACGGGTGAATCCGGCTGGACGCTGGAAGGGACTTTGGGCGCAACCGTTGTACAGCCCTGTGTGGTGACGCTGGAGCCTGTCACCACACGCATTGACGTGCCGGTCATACGCGAATTTATCGACGGGCTGGAGCGTCCTGTGACCGAGGACGAGGAAATCGAGATTTCGCCGGATGACAACAGCGAGCCGCTGGGCAGCCATATCGATGTGGAATCAGTGATGGTCGAGGCCCTTTCCCTGGCGCTACCGCTTTACCCGCGTGCCGATGGGGCAGAATTGACCGACACCATTTTTGCCGAAGAAGGAATCCAGCCAATGAGTGACGAAGATACCAAACCTTTTGCCGGGCTCGCATCCCTGCGTGACAAGCTGGAAAAAGGTAAGTAAACAAAGGGGAATCGGCGCATTCACCACCCCTAAAGAAAAGGCTTGCGCCGCGCTAAAATCCAAGTATGTTCCCGGCCTCGCATAAAGATGCGTTGGACACTGTGCCAAACATCGCGTAAGAGACCCGAGAACTGATGAATAACAGGGGCAATGCCCCCCAAAACCCGAGGTTGTGACATGGCTGTCCCCAAGAGTAAAATTACGCGGTCACGCCGCGGTCAACGTCGTTCGCATGATGCGCTGGTTGCTGGCAACCCCGCTGAATGCCCGAACTGCGGCGAACTGAAGCGTCCCCACCACGTCTGTTCCGACTGTGGCCACTATGATGAACGCGAAGTTGTCGCGATGGTGGACGAAGCCGACTTCGACGACGAAGACGCGGCCTAAGCGGCGCGCGGCTTTGGCACCCAGAGTATGACATCGGATACAAATACCCCGAACGCTCCGGGTGCAGGCCGCACCATCAT